>NZ_CP021768.1:300000-380000 GCF_002192255.1 Stenotrophomonas sp. WZN-1 | reverse complement strand
GACCAGGCGTACGCGGGCGAAGGTGCGCTTACCGACCTGCAGCAGGCCTTCGAAGCCCGGCTGCAGCACCTGCTGGCCGTCTTCGACCACTTCGCCGTCCACCTTGACCGCGCGCTCCTTGAGCTTGCGGTTGGCTTCGGAGTTGCTCGGGGTCAGGCCGGCTGCGGTCAGCAGTGCGGCGATACGCAGACCCTCGGCCGGGATCACCACGTCCTGCAGCGGCAGCTGGGTGATGTCGCCCTGCCCTGTCACCGCCGCTTCCCAGCCGGCAATGGCCTGCTCGGCCGCCGCAGCGTCGTGGAAGCGCGTCGCCAGTTCACGCGCCAGGCGCAGCTTGACCACGCGCGGGTTCAGGCCGCCAGTGGCCACCTGCTCACGCAGCTGCACGGCTTCGGCCTGGCTGATGTCGAAGGACAGCAGCTCGATCCAGCGCCACATCAGGGTGTCGTCCACCTTCATGGTCTTGGTGACGATGTCGATGGCCGGTTCGCTGATACCAATGTAGTTGCCCAGCGACTTGGACATCTTGTTGACGCCGTCCAGGCCTTCCAGCAGCGGCATGGTCAGCACCACCTGCGGCTTCTGGCCGTGGTGTTCCTGCAGGCCACGGCCCATCAGCAGGTTGAACTTCTGGTCGGTACCGCCGAGCTCGACGTCGGCCTCCAGGGCCACCGAGTCGTAACCCTGCACCAGCGGGTACAGGAACTCGTGGATGGCGATGGACTGCTGGGCGGCATAACGCTTGGCGAAGTCGTCGCGCTCAAGCATGCGCGCCACGGTGTGCTGGCCAGCCAGGCGGATCATGTCGGCCGCGCCCATCTTGCCGAACCACTCCGAGTTGAAGCGGACTTCGGTACGGCTGCGGTCCAGCACCTTGAACACCTGCTCCTCATAGGTACGGGCGTTGGCCAGCACGTCCTCGCGGCTGAGCGGCTTGCGGGTGAGGCTCTTGCCGGAGGGGTCGCCGATCATGCCGGTGAAGTCGCCGATCAGGAAAATGACCTGGTGGCCGAGGTCCTGGAACTGGCGCATCTTGTTCAGCAGCACCGTATGACCCAGGTGCAGGTCGGGTGCGGTGGGGTCGAAGCCGGCCTTGATCCGCAACGGGCGGCGTTCCTGCAGGCGCGCACGCAGATCCTCGAGCTTGAGGATCTCGTCGGCACCACGGCCGATCAGGGCAAGGGCTTCTTCAATCGAGGACACGTGACTACTCCCGGCAACGCCGATTCTTGTGTGGGGTGTTAAAGCAAAGTTAACCCGATTGGCTTCACAAAAGCCAATGGGCACAAGGGTTTGACGCGGTTTTCTCAGGTGTCTATGGTAACCGGCGATCAGGCCCGCGCTCCCGGGCCGCCAGGAAAAAACCGCCGATGCACAATTCCGAACAAGGGCGCGCACGCAAGCAGCGCTTCCAGGAACGCCTCCACGTCCTGCACGACAACGCCCTGCATCGGAAGCTCAGGCAACACCTTCCCGCCGCCTTCAATGAGCGCTGGACGCGCCGCCATTGGATGCATGCCAGCCTGTTCGCGACCATCGGCGCCCTGGTTGCAACGATCGTCCCCGGTTTCTCGCACACCATCGATGCGCCCTATGCCGACAGCCACACCAGCTTGGCACTGCCGTTGCCACCGCTGACCATGGCCCGCCAGCAGCAGGTGCCTGGGGACAGCTGGCAGGTGCTGCGCGTGCAGCGTGGCCAGACCCTGAGCGACCTGTTCGACAAGGCCGGCATTCCGGCCACCACCCTGCACCGGGTGCTGGACCACCCCGGTGCGCGCGAGGCACTGACCAAGCTGCGCCCCGGTGCGGAGATCGCCTTCGACATGCCGCTGTCCGGCGACCTGCGCAGCATCCGCTTCGACCGGGATGCCGACAACCGGGTCGAGCTGAGCCTGTCCGGCGACGATATCAAGGAGAAGGTGACCAAGCGCGAGACCTCCACGCGCACCGTGGTCACCAGCGGCGAGATCACCAGTTCGCTGTATGCCGCAGCCCGCCGGGCCGGGTTGTCGCCGTCGGCGATCGCGACGATGACCGACGACATCTTCAAGTACGACATCGACTTCTCCAAGGACCTGCAGCCGGGCGATCGCTTCAGCGTGGTGATGGATGAAACCTGGCGCGAAGGCGAGAAGGTGGACACCAGCAAGATCCTGGCGGCGACCTTCACCACCGGTGGCAAGACCTATTCCGGCTTCCGCTTCGACCGCAACGGCAAGTCCGAGTACTACGACATCAATGGCCGTTCGCTGAAGAAGAGCTTCATCCGCATGCCGATCCCGTTCGCGCGGCTGAGCTCGACCTTCGGTGCGCGCAAGCACCCGGTGCTGGGCAAGATGCGCATGCACAAGGGTGTGGACTACGCCGCGCGCACCGGCACCCCGATCATGGCCGCCGGCGACGCCCGTGTGCAGTTCGCCGGCGTGCAGCGCGGTTACGGCAACGTGGTGATCCTCGACCACGGCCGCGGCCACACCACCCTGTACGGCCACATGTCGCGCTTTGCGAACATCAGGACCGGCCAGCGCGTGGCCCAGGGCACGGTGATCGGCTATGTCGGCTCGACCGGCCTGGCGACCGGCCCGCACCTGCACTACGAATTCCGCGTCAACGGCGAGCACCGCAACCCGCTGACCGTGACCATGCCGCCGCCGGAGCCGCTGAAGGGCGCCGAGCTGGTTGCCTTCCGCGCGCAGACCGCACCGGCGATGGCGCGCATCCAGGGCATGGAGAAGCTGATCTACGCCGATGCCAGTCCGGCACCGACCAGCCGCGACGAGGCCGCCACCGAGGTTGCCAGCGCCAAGGACAAGCAGGCAACCGGCCGCAAGCGCGGCTGAGCCCCTGCGTTGACGAAGAAGGACGCGGCAGCCCAAGCTTGCCGCGTCCTTTTTTTATGCCTGCCATGAACACGACTGCCGACAGCGATGCCCCCCTGTACCTTGGCCTGATGTCGGGCACCAGCGCCGACGGCATCGATGCCGCACTGGTGCAGTTCCCCGCCAGTGGTGGCTGCCGCTTCGTGCATGGGCTGACCGCCCGCTGGGAGCCGGTGCTGCGCGCGCGGCTGGTGGCGCTGGGCGAAGGCGGGCCGCTGGATTCGCTGGAGGAGCTCGGCGAGCTGGACGCGCGGATCGCGATCAACTTTGCCGGGGCCGCCAACCAGCTGCTGGCCGAGGCCGGCGTGGATCGCAGCCAGGTGCGCGCGATCGGCTCGCACGGCCAGACCGTGCGCCACCGCCCGCTGGCCAACCCCGCCTTCACCGTGCAGCTGGGCGACGGCAACCGCATTGCCGAACTGACCGGGATCACCACGGTGTCCGACTTCCGCCGCCGCGACGTGGCAGCCGGTGGCCATGGCGCGCCGCTGATGCCGGCCTTCCACCTGGGCATGCTGGGCGCGGCCGATGAGGACCGCGCGGTGCTCAACCTGGGCGGCATCGCCAACCTGACCCTGATCCCGCGCGAAGGCGCGGTGCGGGGCTTCGATACCGGCCCGGCCAATGCGCTGATGGATGCCTGGTGCCAGCGCCATACCGGCCGTACCTTCGATGCCGATGGCGCGTACGCGGCCAGTGGCGCGGTGGACGAGGGCCTGCTGGCGGGCTGGCGTTCGGACCCGTGGTTCGCGCTGCCGCCGCCGAAGAGCACCGGGCGCGAGCAGTTCCACCTGGCCTGGGCCGAGGCGCAGATGGAGGAAGGCGAGTACGCCGCTGCCGATGTGCAGGCCACTCTGCTGGAGCTGACCGTGGCGACGGTGGCCGATGCACTGCTGGCGCAGCAGCCGCAGACCCGGCGCCTGCTGGTCTGTGGCGGCGGGGTGCGCAACCGGCAGCTGATGAAGCGGCTGGCGGCGCGGCTGCCGGGGGTGCAGGTGGAGTCCAGCGCGGTGCATGGGCTTGACCCGGAGTACGTGGAGGCAATGGGCTTTGCCTGGCTGGCGCAGCGGACGATGGACGGGCTGGCCGGCAACCTGCCGAGCGTAACCGGGGCGGCGGGCCCGCGGATCCTGGGTGCGATCCACCTGGCGTGAGCGGAGCTACATCCGCCGGGCATAACCCGGCGCTACCCCGTCGACAGCATCCCGGTAGCGCCGGGCCATTCCCGGCGGGCAGGTATCGCGGCAACCAGGTGTCAGGTCAGTCGAAGCCCTGCCCTGCGGGCAGGGCCTGGAGGGCAGCGATGGCGTCGGAGAGCGCGTCCACTTCGGGATCGCCGAAGCCGGAGCGGACCTCCAGTTCACTGCTGAACAGCCCCTGCTCCAGCAAGGCGGCGCAGGTCTGTTCGTGGGTCCAGCCGCGGGCGACCGCGACACGTCGGATACGTTCCAGCAGCAGCGGGTCCAGGTCCCGCAGCACAACGTCGGCCATGCTCACTTCCCCGTTCGCAAGGCACCGCCCCCTCGGCGCGTCGGGGGCGATGATCCCGCAGTCCGGGCGGGCAGGCAATCAGGCGACCGGCGGCGGCCCGCGGTCGGCGATCCGCGGCCACAGCCAGGCCAGCAGCAGCAGGGTCGGCACCACGGTGACCGAGCTGAGGATGAAGAACGTGCTGTAGGACGTAGCTTCGACGATGTAGCCGGAGACACCGCCGACGAACTTGCCCGGCAGGTTGGCTAGCGACACCAGCAACGCGTACTGGGTGGCGGTGAAGTTGCGGTCGGTCAGCGACGACATGAAGGCGACCAGCACGGTGCCGGCAAAGCCCTGGAACAGGTTGTCGGCGCTGAGCGCGGCATAGAACGCCCACAGCTTGCCCGGATTGTGCGCCATCAGCAGGAACGCAAGGTTGGACAGCGCCACGCCCAATGCGGCCACCAGCAGCATGCGGCGGAAGCCGAATGCGGCCACCGCGATGCCGCCCAGGAACGCACCGCCGATCCCCATCCACACGCCGAACAGCTTGGACACGGTCGCGATGTCGGCCTTGTCAAACCCCGAATCGAGATAGAACGGCCCGGCCATCACACCAATGACCTGATCGGGGAATTTGAAGAACCCGACAAATGCGAGCAGCGCCAGCGCCAGTGCCACACCATTGCGGGTAAAGAAGCTGGAGATGGGTTGGACGAAGGCTTCGGCAATGTCGATGCGGCGCTGCACGGCGGTGGCCGGGCGCTCCGGTTCGGCGCACAGCAGGGTGGTGACGATCGGCAGCAGCATCAGCGCGGCCATCGCCAGGTAGGCGACGATCCAGCCTTCGAACTGCGCCAGGTAGAGCGCGCCGGCACCGGCCAGGATCAGGCCGATCCGGTAGCCCAACGTATAGGTGGCGGCGAGCGCCGCCTGGGCGGCCTGCGGTGCGATCTCGATGCGATAGGCATCGACGGCGGAGTCCTGGGTGGCGCCGGCGAACGACGCCACCAGCACCCACATCACCAGCGGCCAGACCCCCTGTTCGGGCCGCACGAAGGCCAGTGCAACCAGGCCGACCAGTACCAGCGCCTGCGACACCAGCAGCCACGAACGGCGGCGGCCGAGTCCGCCCAGCAGCGGGAAGGCATAGCGGTCCAGCAGCGGTGCCCACAGGAACTTGAGCAGGTAGAAGAAGCTGGCCAGGCTGATCAGGCCGATGCTGCCCAGGTCCAGGCCGACGTCGCGCAGGCGCGTGGACAGCGTCTGCGAAGCGATCAGCAGGAACGGCAGGCCACTGCCGAAGCCGAGCATGGCCATGGTCAGCGCCGACGGGGTACCGAAGGCGCGCTTGATTCCTGCCCAGCCCTTGTAGCTGGCCGGCGTGGCGGCCTCGGTCACAGGTCGTAGTCCACGATGAACGGGGCGTGGTCGGAGAAGCGCTCGTCGCGGTAGATCGAGCAGCTGCGCAGGCGGTCACGCAGGCCCGGGGTGATGAACTGGTAGTCGATGCGCCAACCGACATTGTTGGCGCGGGCCGCGCCACGGTTGCTCCACCAGGTGTAGTCCTCGCCGGTGGGGTTGAGCAGGCGGTAAGCGTCAGCCCAGCCACGGCCGGCGGCGACATCGGTGGCCTGGCCGTGGTCGGCACACAGGGCGTTGAGCCAGTCGCGCTCTTCCGGCAGGCAGCCGGAGTTCTTCTGGTTGGACTTCCAGTTCTTGATGTCCAGCGCCGAACGCACGATGTTCCAGTCGCCGCACAGCACGTAGTCGCGGCCGCTGCGCGCCCATTCCTCGAGGATCGGCCGCAGCCATTCCATCACTTCGAACTTGAAGCCCTGGCGCAGGTCGCCCGAGCTGCCCGACGGGATGTAGAAGGAGACCACGCTGAGGTTGCCGTAGCGCGCCTCGATGTAGCGGCCTTCGTCGTCGAACGGGGCCCAGCCCAGCGAGGTGATGACCTGGTCCGGCTCGCGCTTGCTGTAGATCGCCACGCCGCTGTAGCCCTTCTTGGTGATGGCGTCGCGGTAGAAGCAGTGGTGGCCGTCCGGACGGAACATCGGGTCGGTCAGCTGGTCTTCCTGGGCCTTGGTTTCCTGGATGCACAGGACGTCGGCGTCCTGGGCACGGAACCAGTCGAGGAAGCCCTTGGTTGCGGCGGAACGGATGCCATTGGCGTTGAAACTGATGATGCGCATGCGGGGGACCTGCGGCGGTAAACCGGGCAAGCATACCGGTTGCCCGCAGGGCTGCGCAGTCCGCCGGGCCGGGCCTGGACGGGCTTCACACGGGGCTGGACGAGCGCAAAACGCCCAGCTGGATTAGGATTTGTGCTCCAAATGAAGATGAATCGAGTTTTGATGAGCGACCACCGCCACCGTTTCCTGCAGCTGGCCCTGACTGCCGACGCCCTGCGCTTCGGGCAGTTCACCCTCAAGTCCGGCCGACTGAGCCCCTATTTCTTCAACGCCGGTCGTTTCGACTCCGGTTCGCTGCTGTCGCAGCTCGGCGCGTGCTACGCCGATGCCATCGATGCCACCGGGATCAAGTACGACGTGGTGTTCGGCCCGGCCTACAAGGGCATTCCGCTGGCTACCGCGATGGCCTGCGAGCTGGCCCAGCGTGGCCGCGACCTGCCGCTGTCGTTCAACCGCAAGGAAGCCAAGGACCATGGCGAAGGCGGCCAGCTGATCGGCGCCGACATGAATGGCAAGCGCGTGCTGATCGTTGATGACGTGATCACTGCCGGTACTGCGATCCGCGAAGCGCTGGGCATCATCCGCGCCGCCGGCGGCACTCCGGCCGGCATCGTGGTGGCCCTGGATCGCCAGGAAATCGCCTCGGAAACCGACCGTCGCTCGGCGGCGCAATCGGTGGCCGAAGAGGCCGGCATTCCGGTGATCGCCGTGGCATCGCTGGCCGATCTGCTTGATTTCGCCTCCGGCAACCCGGAACTTGTCGGTTACCGGCAGCCGCTGGAAGCCTACCGGGCCCAGTACGGCGTCCGTTCGATCCGCTGACCGACCAGGGGAAAGGTCATGTCCCGAGTTCCTGCTGTTCTCTTTGCCGGCCTGCTGCTGGCCGTGCCGTTCACCGTACCGGCGCAGTCGCGCGACGGCGGCAAGGTGGAAAAGAAGCTGTACTGCTGGAACGAGGGCAAGGAGCGGATCTGCAGTGATTCGCTGCCGGCCGATGCGGTCAATCACGCCCGCGAGGAGTTCAACGCGAAAAGCGGCCTGCGCAATGCGCAGGTCCAGCGCGCGTTGACCGACGAGGAGCGCGCCGCGGCCAGCACCGTGGCGCAGCAGCAGCAGCTGGACCTGATGGCCGAGCAGACCCGCCAGCGTACCGAGCAGGCGATGCTGTCCACCTATGGCAGCGAGGATGACCTGCGCCGGGTGTTCGCCGAACGCCAGGAAGTGCTGGACAACAACCTGAAGACCGCCGAGTACAACGTCACCAGCCTGCGCGAATCGCTGGTGGCGCTGCTGTCGGCCGCCGGTGACCGTGAACTGGCTGGCGGCAAGGTGGCCGACAAGCAGGCCGAGGCGATCCGCCAGCGGCACGTGCAGCTGCAGGCGCAACAGCGCCTGCAGGCCGGGTTCCTGCAGCAGCAGCAGGCGCTGAAGGCCGAGATCGACAGTACGCTGCAGCGCTACCGCGAACTGAAGGGCGTGGCGCAGGCCGCGGTCCCGGCGGGCTGACGACGCTGCTGCCGCCGGGCATGGCCCGACGCTGTCCGTGGCCTGGTTACGGCTTGGCCGACGGAATTTATGCACTTTTTACGCGTCGGCCCGGTCCGGCGCGTAGTGCGTTTATGGGGGGCAGGACGACGATGACGGCCTGAGGTGGAGGGGTTCCACCAGGACGCTATTGCAATGTCCCCCTGGCTGTCGTTGTTGTGTGGCGTGCTGGTGCTGGTCGCCGCCGCCTATCTTCTTTATGTCGTGCTGCGGCCCGAGTCGTTCTGAGCGGAGCCGGCCATGACTGAGATGCTTGTGATTATTGCTGCCAGCCTGCTGCTGGCGTGGCCGCTGGGCCTGTATCTGGCGCGCGTGATGCGCGGCACGCCGATGAAGGTCGACGTGCTGTTCCACTGGATCGAAAAGCCGTTGTACAAGGTGTTCGGCGTCGATCCTTCACGCGCGATGTCCTGGCGCGGCTATGTGCTGGCCTTCGTGCTGAGCAACGTGGTGGTCGCGGTGCTGACCCAGGCGGTGTTCATGACCCAGGCCTGGTTGCCACTGAACCCGGACCAGATCCCGAACATGCGCTGGGACACCGCGCTGCACACGATGATCTCGTTCCTGACCAACACCAACCAGCAGCATTATTCGGGCCAGGCGCAGCTGTCCTACCTCTCGCAGATGACCGGCATCACCGGCCTGCAGGTGGTGACGCCGATGATGGGCCTGGCGCTGGCGGTGGCGACCCTGCGCGCGTTGTTCTCGCGTGCGCCGCAGGCTGCGGCGGCCACCGGCAGCGGCGATGACCGCCAGGTGGCGGTAGGCAACTACTATGTGGACGTGGTGCGCCTGTGCGTGCGCTTCCTGCTGCCGCTGTGCCTGGTATGGACCCTGCTGCTGACCAGCCAGGGCGTGCCGTCGACGATGGCCGGTGGCCCACGGGCCACGCCGATCGATGCCAGCGCCGGCATGGCCGAACAGAAGCTGCCGCTGGGCCCGGTGGCGGCGATGGTCGCGGCCAAGCAGCTGGGAGCCAATGGTGGCGGCTGGTACGGCCCGAACAGCAGCTTCCCGCTGGAGAACCCGACCCCGCTGTCAAACGCGCTGGAAATCGTTGGCATCCTGCTGGTGCCGATGGCGGTGATCTTCATGATCGGCGCGTTCACCGGCCGGCGTCGCTTCGGCGCCCTGGTGTTCAGCTGCATGCTGGGCATGTCGCTGCTGTCCACCGGCGCGATGATGTGGAGCGAAGGGCATAGCGCCAGCGCCGCCACGCCGCTGCTGATGGAAGGCAAGGAGGTGCGCTTCGGCGCCGACGGCACTGCGCTGTGGGCGGCGGTGACCACTCAGGTCTCCAACGGCTCGGTCAACGGCATGCATGACTCGCTGGCGCCGCTGAGTGGCGGCATCGCGATGGTCAACATGCTGGTCAGCGCGATCTGGGGCGGCATTGGCTGCGGCCTGCAGCAGTTCATCGTGTACCTGCTGCTGGGCGTGTTCCTGGCCGGGTTGATGACCGGGCGTACGCCGGAACTGTTCGGCCGCAAGCTGGAGACGCCACAGGTGCGCCTGCTGGCCCTGCTGGTACTGCTGCAGCCGATCACCCTGCTGGTGTTCACTGCGATCACCCTGGCCGTGCCCGGCCTGGCAGGCACCTCCAACCCCGGCTTCCATGGCATCAGCCAGGTCTTCTACGAGTATGTCTCGGCCTACGCCAACAACGGTTCGGGCTTCGAAGGGCTGGGTGACGCCACGCTGTGGTGGAACCTGAGCTGCTCGCTGGTACTGCTGCTGGGCCGCTTCCCGCTGCTGATCATTCCGCTGGTAGTGGCCGCACAGCTGGCTGCCAAGCGCCAGGCCCCGGAGTCTGCCGGCAGCCTGCAGATCGAAACCCCGACCTTCGCCCTGACCCTGGTCTCGGTGATCGTCATCCTGACCGTGCTGCAGTTCATGCCGGCGCTGGTACTCGGCCCGATCGCCGACCACCTGAGCCTGGGACTGCACTAAGGACACCCTGATGAGTACCCAAGCAAGTTCAACCCGTAGTACCCATGCACCGCGCCCCGCCCTGCTTGATGGCGCCGGCCTGCGCCGTGCGCTGGTCGAAGCGGTGCGCAAGCTGTCGCCGATGCATCTGGTGCGCAGCCCGGTGATGGCGGTGGTGATGGCCGGCACGATCGTCGCCGCGATCGTCACCCTGACCGGCAATGCGCCGCTGGGCTTCGGCCTGGCGGTGACCGCGATCCTGCTGGTGACCGTGCTGTTCGGCAACTTCGCCGAAGCCGTGGCCGAAGCGCGTGGTCGTGGACAAGCCGCCTCGCTGCGCCGTGCCCGCCAGGACCTGGTGGCACGCCGGCTGGCGGCGCCGCAGCCGGGTGCCGCAGAAGCCCAGCTGCCGGCCGCCGAGCTGCGCCCGGGCGACCATGTGATCGTCAGTGCCGGTGAGCTGGTGCCGGCCGATGGCGAGATCGTGCAGGGCCTGGCCACCATCAACGAAGCGGCAGTGACCGGCGAATCGGCGCCGGTGCTGCGCGAGGCCGGCACCGACCGCTCCGGCGTGATCGGCGGCACCAAGGTGCTGTCTGACCAGATCATCGTGCGGGTAACCGCCGAGCCGGGCCACAGCTTCCTGGACCGGATGATCGCGCTGGTGGAAGGTGCCAACCGCCAGAAGACCCCCAACGAAATCGCGCTGACCCTGCTGCTGGCGGCAATGACGCTGACCTTCCTGGTGGTGGTGGCCACGTTGCCGGCCATTGGTGCCGCCGTCGGCGTCAAGGTCGATCCGCTGCTGCTGATCGCGCTGCTGGTGTGCCTGATCCCGACCACCATCGGCGGCCTGCTGCCGGCCATCGGCATCGCCGGCATGAACCGAGCGCTGGCCGCCAACGTGCTGGCCAAGTCGGGCAAGGCGGTGGAAGTGGCCGGCGACGTCGACGTGCTGCTGCTCGACAAGACCGGCACCATTACCTACGGCGACCGCCAGGCCAGCCACTTCCATCCGCTGGCCGGCATCGACGCCAGCCAGCTGCGCGAGGCGGCGCTGCTGTCCTCGCTGGCCGACCCGACCCCGGAAGGGAAGTCGATCGTGCGCCTGGCGCGCGAACAGGGCTGCGCCACCGCCGAGCCGGACCATGCCGAGTACCTGGCCTTCAGTGCGCAGACCCGCATGTCTGGCGTGGATCTGGAACATGGCCGGCAGATCCGCAAGGGCGCCGCCGATGCGATCCGTGCCCACGTGCAGGCGTTGGGCGGCAGCGTGCCGGCTGAACTGGCCGGACGCGTCGAGCAGGTCGCGCGCAATGGTGCCACCCCGCTGGTGGTGGCCGAGGGCCGCCATGTGCTGGGCGTGATCGAGCTGTCGGACGTGGTCAAGCACGGCATGCGCGAAAAGTTCGCGCAGCTGCGGGCGATGGGTATCCGCACGGTGATGATCACCGGCGACAACCCGCTGACCGCCGCCGCCATCGCGGCCGAGGCCGGCGTTGATGACTACATCGCCGAAGCCCGTCCGGAAGACAAGCTGGCGCGCATCCGCCAGGAGCAGGCCGGCGGCCGCCTGGTGGCGATGGTCGGCGATGGCACCAACGACGCCCCGGCGCTGGCACAGGCCGACATCGGCCTGGCGATGAACTCCGGCACGCAGGCGGCGAAGGAGGCCGGCAACATGGTCGACCTCGATTCGGACCCAGCCAAGCTGCTGGCGGTGGTGGAAGTGGGCAAGCAGCAGCTGATCACCCGCGGCGCGCTGACCACCTTCTCGCTGGCCAACGACGTCTCCAAGTACTTCGCGATCCTGCCGGCGCTGTTCGCTGCGGCCGTGCCGGCCATGGCCGCACTGAACGTGATGCAGCTGTCGAGCCCGCGCAACGCGGTGCTGGCGGCGCTGATCTTCAACGCCCTGGTGATTCCCGCCCTGATCCCGCTCGCCCTGCGTGGCGTGCGCTTCCGGCCGGCCACCGCCACCGCGCTGCTGCGCCGGAACATGCTGGTGTACGGCCTCGGCGGCGTACTGCTGCCGTTCGCGGCGATCAAGCTGATCGACCTCCTTCTTGTCCTGGTATTCGGCGCATGAACCGTTCTGCTTCCACCTCCACCTCCCTGTCCCGCGAAGCGAAAGCCGAGGCCCGCGTGGCCAGCCTGCAGGATGGCGCCAGCTGGCGCCCGGCGATCGGCCTGGGCCTGGCCACCCTGCTGCTGGCCGGCGCGGTCTACGCCGGCATCGCCACCGGTTTCGCCGGCCTGGCCTACCCCACCCAGGCCGAAGGCAGCCTGCTGCGCGATGGCAGCGGCCAGGTGCGCGGCTCGGCATGGTTGTCGCAGCCGTTCACCGGTGACGGCTACTTCCAGGCACGTCCGTCGGCAGCCAACTACGACCCGATGGCCGCGGCCGGTTCCAACATGGCGCGCAGCAACCCGGCCCTGGCCGAGCGTGTTGCGGCCAGCACGGCTGTAGTGGCCGCACGCGAAGGTGTCACCCCGGCACAGGTGCCAGCGGACCTGGTCACCCAGTCCGCCGGCGGACTGGATCCACAGCTGTCGCTGGCGGCGGCGCAGCTGCAGGTGGCACGCGTGGCACGTGCCCGTGGCCTGCCGGTGGAGCGCGTGCAGGCCCTCGTGCAGGCGCACACCGAAGGACGCCAGTGGGGCCTGTTCGGCCAGCCGCGGGTGAACGTGGTGACGCTGAACTTCGCGCTGGACCATGCGGCCAAGGTGCCGTGATGCCGGCCTGCATCGGCTGCGCGCACAATGGCGGCCATGACAGCGGCCCCCATGACTGATGCACGAACCCGCCAGGCCGATGCCCTGGTCGAAGGCCTGCAACGCGAAGCCGGCGGCAAGCTGACCGTATTCCTTGGCGCGGCGCCGGGCGTGGGCAAGACCTACACCATGCTGACCCGCGCGCAGGAACAGCTGCGCCGCGGCGTTGATCTGGTGGTGGGGCTGGTGGAAACCCATGGTCGTGCCGATACCCAGGCGCTGCTGGAAGGCCTGCCGCAACTGTCGCTGAAGGAAGTGGCCTACCACGGCCACACCCTGCAGGAGATGGACCTGGATGCCGTGCTGGCACGGCATCCGGCGCTGGTGCTGGTGGACGAACTGGCCCATCGCAATGCGCCCGGCAGCCGCCATGAGCGGCGCTGGCAGGATGTGATGGAGCTGCTGGATGCCGGCATCGACGTCTGGACCACGGTCAACATCCAGCATCTGGAAAGCCTCAACGACGTGGTGATGCGGATCACCGGCGTGCGCGTCAGCGAGACCGTGCCGGACGGCGTGCTCGACCGCCTGCACGACATCGTGCTGGTCGACCTGCCGCCGCGCGAACTGATCGCGCGTCTGCAGCAGGGCAAGGTGTATGTGCCGGAACAGGCCGCGCAGGCCCTGCAGGCGTTCTTCTCGCCGGCCAACCTGACCGCGCTGCGCGAGCTGGCCATGCAGGAAGCCGCCGACCGCGTCGACAGCAGCCTGCGCGAAGCACGGGCGGCACGCGGCGAGAGCAACCTGCCGCTGCGGCGTGGCGTGCTGGTGGCCATTGATGGCGGCGGCCAGAGCGAATACCTGGTGCGGGTGGCGCGACGCATCGCCGAGCGCCGCGATGCGCCGTGGACGGTAGTGACCGTGCAGGGCCGGCGCCAGGACGAGGCGACCCGGCGCGAAATCGATGCGGCCTTTGCACTGGCACGACGGCTGGGCGGCGACGCCGAACTGCTGCACGGATCGAGCATCGCCGATGCCCTGCTCGACCATGCCGCACACAACGGCGTATCGACCCTGGTACTGGGCCGGACCCGTGAACGGCCGCTGGCGCGGATGTTCAACCGCACCCTGACCCAGCAGCTGATACAGCGCGGTGCACATTACGAGATCACCATCATCAGCACCCCGCAGGCACGTGCGCGCTCGCGCCGCGAGGGCCTGCTGCCGCCGGTGCGCGGTATCAGCTACGAGCCGGCGCAGGCGCTGATCGCCACCGCACTGGCCTGCGCAGTGGCGTGGCTGGCCGAGCGCTGGGTGGGCATGGCCGACCTGTCGATGGTGTTCATCGTGGCGGTGGTAGTGGTGGCCGCGCGCACGCGCGCCAGCGTGGCGGTGATGGCGGCGATCCTGTGTTTCCTCGCCTACAACTTCCTGTTCATCGCACCCCGCTTCACCTTCGCCATCGGCGCACGCCAGGGCGTGATCACCGTGTTCCTGTTCCTGGCCGCTGCACTGGTAGCGGGGCGCCTGGCTTCGCGCCTGCGCATGCAGGTGATCGCGCTGCGTGCGGCCAACCGCCATGCACGTGCGCGCCAGCAGCTGGGCCGTCAGCTGGCCAGCGCCGCTGGCAACGGCGAGGTGGCACAGGCGGGTCGGCATGCCTTGGAGCAGGCGATGGATGTGCCGGCCTGGCTGCGGATCGGCGCGGACACTGCCGCCGGTGGCCGCAGCCTACCCGGCGATACCGACCTGGCTGCCGCCGACTGGGCGCTGCGCCACGGCCAGCCCAGTGGCCGCTTCACCGACACCCTGGCCGGTGCGCAGTGGTGGTTCCTGCCGCTGCTGGATGGCGAAGACCGCGCGATCGGCGTGGCCGGCCTGTACCTGCCTGGCGCACAGGCGCGCCTGCTGCCCGAACAGCGGCAGCTGGCCGAAGCGATGGTCGACGACATCGCCCAGGCCGCGCTGCGCACGCGGCTGGTGGCCGAACTGGAGCAGGCGCACGTCAGCAACGAGACCGAGCGACTGCGCTCGGCGCTGCTCTCCTCGGTGTCGCACGACCTGCGCTCGCCACTGGCGGCGATGATCGGTTCGGCCGACAGCCTGGCCAGCTACGGTGCGGCGATGGATACGGCTGATCGCCGTGCCCTGCTGGACACCATCCTGGTCGAGGGCGAACGGCTGGACCGCTACATCCAGAACCTGCTGGACATGACCCGGCTCGGCCACGAAGGGCTGAAGATCAACCGCGACTGGATCGGCGTGGACGAGCTGATCGGCTCGGCCGCGCGGCGCCTGCAGCGCTACCAGCCCAAGGTGCGGCTGGAGCTGGACATTCCGTCCACGCTGGCGCCGATCTGGGTACACCCGGCACTGGTCGAACAAGCCGTGTTCAACGTGATGGAGAACGCGGCCAAGTTCTCGCCGCCCGACGCCGCGGTGCAGGTACAGGCGCGTGAACTGGACGGCCAGCTGCGCATCGACGTGATCGATGCCGGCCCCGGCATTCCCGACGACGAGCGTGCGCGCATCTTCGACATGTTCTACAGCGTCGAGCGCGGCGACCGCGGTCGCCACGGCACCGGCCTGGGCCTGACCATCTGCCAGGGCATGATCGGTGCGCATGGTGGCAGCGTGCAGGCGCTGCCCGGGCGCGACGGTCGCGGTACCCTGATCCGCATCACCCTGCCCCTGCTCAAGCCAGCCTCCCACGATGAGCCCGACCCCGATTGATGCCAGCGTACCGGCCGCGCGCGTGCTGGTGATCGATGATGAAACCCAGATCCGCCGGTTCCTGGACATCAGCCTGCGCGCGCAGGGCTACCAGGTGCGGCAGGCCGCCACCGGCCAGGAAGGCCTGCAGCTGGCCGCCAGCGAGGACATGGATCTGGTGATCCTGGATATCGGCCTGCCAGACATGGAAGGCCACGAGGTGCTGGAACAGCTGCGGCAGTGGAGCCAGGTGCCGGTGATCATGCTGACCGTGCGTGCGGGAGAGGCCGAGAAGGTGCGCGCACTGGACACCGGCGCCAACGACTACGTGACCAAGCCGTTCGGCACGCAGGAACTGATGGCGCGGGTGCGGGCGCTGCTGCGCACGCGTAGCGTGCCCAGTGATGGCACGCCGCCGGTATTCGACGATGGCCATCTGCATGTGGACCTGGTGCGCCGTGAGGTGGCGCTGGATGGCGAGCCGGTTGCATTGACCCGCAAGGAGTACGCGCTGCTGTCGCTGCTGCTGCGCAACGCCGGGCGGGTGGTGACCCAGCCCCAGATCCTGCAGGAGATCTGGGGCCCGACCCACCAGCACGACACCCACTACCTGCGCATCCTGGTCGGCAAGCTGCGGCACAAGCTGGGCGATTCAGCGCTGGATTCGCGCTACCTGTTCACCGAACCGGGCGTGGGCTTGCGGTTCAAGGGGTGAGGGTATGCCGACCAACCGTCGGCACCCACCAAAGCAAATTCGGAAGAGCATCCACGCATGGCGTGGATCTACTGTGTCGACCAAGGTCGACACCTACCAACAGCTCCAGGAAATTGTCAGGGATGGGGCGGTGTCGGAGTGCGGGGTGTCAGCCGCATGGATGCGGCTGCCAAGCCTGCACGGACGTACTTGCGGCGTCCCCGCACTCCGACACCGCCCCATCATCCCGCGGATAGCCCGCATTTGATGTTGCTGTTGCCTCTTGCTTCGGCGGGTGCCGGGCGCTGCCCGGCCCCACCTCAGAACCCCAGCGGGGTGTCGCCCAGCACCGGGTGCAGCTGGCTGCGGAACAGTGCCTTGATGCGCTCCAGTGCGGCCTCGTCGTTGCCTTCGAACCGCAGCACCAGCACCGGCGTGGTGTTGGAGGCACGCACCAGGCCCCAGCCATCGGCGAAGTCCACGCGCAGGCCATCGATGGTCGACAGGCGGCCCCCCACATACGGGTTGTCCGGCGACTGCGCCGCCGCCACCAGCATCGCCACCAGCGCATGCGGCGTGCCTTCGGCCACCGGCACCTTCAGTTCCGGCGTGGCGACCATTTCCGGTAGTTCGCCCAGCACTTCGTCCGGGGTTTCCTCGCGCTGGGCCAGGATCTCCAGCAGGCGCGCAGCGGCGTACAGGCCGTCATCGAAACCGAACCAGCGTTCCTTGAAGAAGAAGTGGCCGCTCATCTCACCGGCCAGCTCGGCATCGGTCTCGCGCATCTTCGCCTTCATCAGCGAATGCCCGGTCTTCCACATGAGCGGGCTGCCACCGTTGCGCAGCACGTGGTCGGACAGCTTGCCGGTGCACTTCACGTCGTAGATCACCATCGCGCCCGGATTGCGCATCAGCACATCGGCAGCGAACAGCATCAGCAGGCGATCGGCGTAGATGATCCTGCCTTCGCCGGTGACCACGCCCAGCCGGTCGCCGTCGCCATCGAACGCCACGCCGAGGTCGGCGCCGAAGCGCTTGACCGTCTGCACCAGGTCTTCCAGGTTGGCCGGCTCGCTCGGATCGGGGTGATGATTCGGGAAGGTGCCGTCGACGTCGCAGTACAGCGGGATGACGTCGGCGCCGATCGCTTCCAGCAGCTGCGGCGCCAGTGCGCCGGCCACGCCATTGCCGGCATCGGCCACGACCTTCAGCGGACGGTCCAGCTGCACGTCATCGGCGATGCGCTGGATGTAGTCGGCACTGACATCGCGCTGCTGGTAGTCACCCGGCTCGGCGGCCTGCACCAGGCGGCCCTCGACAATGCGCTGGTAGAGATCGGTGATGGCATCGCCGGACAGCGTCTCGCCGCCGATGACCACCTTGAAGCCGTTGTATTCGGGTGGGTTGTGGCTGCCGGTGACCGCCACGCAGGTACCGGTACGCAGATGGAAGGCGGCGTAGTACACGAGCGGGGTCGGCGCCAGGCCGATGTCGATCACCGCGCAGCCGGCACGGCGCAGGCCTTCGGCCAGCCCGGCGGTAAGCTCGGGCCCGGACAGGCGGCCATCGCGACCGATCACCACCTCGCGCAGCCCCTGCTCCAACGCCACGGTGCCGATGGCCTGGCCGATCAGCGCCGCAGTCTTCGGTGTCAGTTCGCTGCCTACCACGCCGCGGATGTCGTAGGCACGGAAAATACCGGCAGCCAGTTCTTCGGCCGGCACCGGCGGTGGCGGCGGTGGCGTGGCATCGCCACTGCTGGCCACGGCGGCCACCGGTGGCGGCGCCTGCTGCAGGCTCTCGCTCAGGGTCGGGCCATGGTCGGCCTCGGACGCGGTGGCGCGGCGTGGCAGCGGCAGCGACTTCGGCAGTCGGCCGCGCCCCACCACCAGCAACACGGCAATGAACGCCAGCAGCAACGCAACAATGGCGCTGGCCAGTGCGCCCAGGCCGAGCGGACCGGCTTCGACATTCGGCACCGACGCGACCAGCCGCAGCGGTGTACCAGCAACCGGGCGCGCCAGGGCTTCCGCACTTTCGGCCAGGCCCGCGTCGCCCTGGGTGACCAGATCGAACCCACCCTGGCGCAGGCCAAGGAAGCCGGCGGACGGCGCGCGCACCTGGTCCAGCGGCGAGGTCAGCCGCAGCAGCGGTTGGCGGACATAGACGACGGCCGGCCCCAGGCTGCCCAGCTGCACCGGCGCGGCCAGGCCCAGGCGGTTGCCGCCGCCGTCGCGGACCACGCGCAGGCTTGGCTTGGCCTCAGCCAGCGCCGCTTCCAGCAGCGCCAGGCGGGCATACCCGAAAGTGGCCGGATCGGCATAGGCGTTGGCCAGATCGGCCGTCAGCACTTCGACCTGCTCGACCCCGGTCCAGCTCTCGCGAACGGCCAGCGCCGCTGCAGCGGCATCGCCGGCCTGCAGCGCCTGCTGCACGCGATCGTTCTTCAACTGCTGCTGCAGCTGCTGCAACTGGCCCGCAGCAGCCTGCTGCAGGCCCTGCACGGCCTGGTCACGCGCCTCTTCCAGCGCCTGCCCGTTGGCCTCCTGCCGCCATTGCTGCACCGCGCTCCATCCGAACCAGCCGGCCAACAGGATCAACAACACCCCCAGTAGAGGTGCACTGCGACCCAACGACCGTCCCCGCTGTCCTTCCCCGATGCCGCTCATCGATGTCCCCTGTCAACGCACCCCGGTATGGCCGAATCCACCCGCGCCCCGCACGCTGTCGGTGAAAGTATCCACCACCTGCAGGCTCACGCGGGCGATCGGAACCACCACCAGCTGGGCGATACGATCGCCCGGCTCGATGGTGAAGGCTTCGCGGCCACGGTTCCAGACGCTGATCAGCAGCGGCCCCTGGTAGTCGGCATCGATCAGGCCGGTGCCGTTGCCCAGCACGATGCCATGCCGATGGCCCAGCCCGGAACGCGGCAGGATCACCGCGCACAGGTTCGGGTCGGCAATGTGGATGGCCAGGCCGCTGGGCACCAGCGCGGTGTCGCCCGGCTGCAGGGTCAGCGCGGTATCCAGCGCCGCGCGCAGGTCCATGCCCGCGCTGGCCTCGGTGGCGTACGCCGGCAGCGGCCAGCTGTCGCCGAAGCGCGGATCGAGCAGCTTGACCTGCAGCGGGTGGGAAAGGGGGGCCTGGGTCATGCCTGGAGTCTCCGCGCGATCAGCGCCAGCAGTTGTTCGGCCAGCTCGCGCTTGGAGGTGGCCGGGAATACCTGTTCACCGTCCTGCCAGAAGGCAGTGGCGGCATTGTTGTCACTCTCGAAACCACCGCCGCTGATGCCGACCTGGTTGGCGATCACCAGGTCCAGGCGCTTGTCGACCAGCTTGCCGCGTGCGTATTTCTCCACGTCGTGGGTCTCGGCGGCGAAGCCGACCACCAGCTTCAGCGACTGCGTCTGTGCAGCGACTTCGGCGAGGATGTCCGGCGTGCGCACCAGCTCGATCACCAGCGACTGGCTGTCGGCGGTCTTCTTCAGCTTCTGCGCGGCGACCTGCCGCGGCGTGTAGTCGGACACCGCGGCGGCACCGATATAGATGTCGGCGGGCAGCGACTTCAGTACGGCATCGCGCATCTGCGCGGCCGAGCGCACGTCGATGCGCTGCACGCCCGGCGGCGTCGGCAGCTGTACCGGACCGCTGACCAGCACCACCTGCGCGCCCAGCGCGGCAGCAGCGGCGGCCAGGGCAAAGCCCATCTTGCCGCTGCTGCGGTTGCCGACGTAACGCACCGGATCGATGTCTTCGTACGTCGGGCCGGCACTGATCAGCAGGCGCAGCCCTTGCAGGGCGCGGGTTTCCGGCGCGGCAACCGTCGCAGCGGCGCCGCCATTGGCCGCCAGCGCAGCCACGATGTCGCCGGGTTCGGCCAGCCGGCCGGGACCGGATTCACCCTCGGCCAGCGGGCCGTCGACCGGGCCGATCACCTGCGCGCCGCGCTGGCGCAGCAGGGCGATGTTGGCCTGGGTGGCCGGATGCAGCCACATGCGGTGGTTCATCGCCGGGCAGATCGTCAGCGGTGCGGTGCTGGCCAGGCAGAGCGTGCTGACCAGGTCATCGGCGTGGCCCTGGGCCAGCCGGGCCAGCAGATCGGCCGTTCCCGGCGCGACCACGATGCGGTCGGCCCAGCGGGCCAGCTCGATGTGGCCCATGGCCTGTTCGGCGGCGCTGTCCCACAGCGTGGTGCGGGTCGGCTGCCCGGATAGGGCCTGGAAGCTGAGGGGGGTGACGAACTGCTGGGCGCCGGCGGTCATCGCCACCTGCACCTGGGCGCCCGCGTCGCGCAGGCGTCGCACCAGTTCCAGGGCCTTGTAGGCCGCGATCCCGCCTCCGACGCACAACAACAGTTTCTGGCCTTCCAGCGCGCGGCCGGGCGCGGGGGAAGCGTTGGGGGAGTCAGCCACCTGGAATTCCTGTGCAAACGAGGGCATTAGCTTACCCGATGGTCGGTAATGTCCCGGTGCACAGCGCACATAGCGGGCGGCTATCAGCAGATGGGACTTGCACCACAGCGCTTCCGGGGTTCAAGCCACTGCGATTCGGAACTTTCCTATACCTGTAGGCCGGCCACGTTTGCAGAATCGTCAGTGGCCACCGCAGGTGTGCCGTTTCGCTTTTCGAGGATCCCGCGTGCACCCGCGCATCATCATCGCCGACGACCATCCTGTCGTCCTGCACGGCATCCGCATCGTGCTGCAGACCCACCTGATGGAGGTCGTCGGCAGCGCGCGCGACGGCGCCCAGCTGCTGCAGCTGGTCGAGCACCACGGCTGCGACGCGGTGCTGACCGACCTCTCCATGCCGGGCACCGGCCCGGATGGCCCGGAACTAATCGCTGAACTGCGCGCACGCCACCCGGGCATGCCCGTGGTGGTGCTTACCGGCGCCCGCCACCCCGGCCTGCTCGATGGCCTGCTGCGCGAGGGTGTCAGCGGCCTGGTCGACAAGTGCGCCGATTTCGGCGAGCTGCCACAGGCCTTGAACGCGGCCATGGCAGGGCAGGTGTTCGTCTCGCAGCAGCTGCGCCACCACCTGGAGGCGCGCGACCTGCTGTTCGCGCGCGAACCGGCGGCGCTGTCGGCGCGCGAGCAGGAAGTGCTGGACCTCCTGGCCGCCGGGCTGAAGGTGAAGGCCATCGCCGTCCACTGCGGCCGCAGCCCGAAGACGATCAGCCGGCAGAAGGCCGAGGCCAAGCGCAAGCTGGGGTTGCAGAACAACCAGGAGCTGTTCGCCTATCTGCAGTCGCGGCGCGACTGAGGCAACAGCCTACCCGGGCGTGCGCCCTGCCCTGATGGGAAGCATCACCGGCGCTGGCGATGATGCAGGCATGCCCATCCATGACTGGCCCGAACAGGAACGTCCCCGCGAGAAGCTGATCGCACGCGGCCCCGCCACGCTGTCCGACGCAGAGCTGCTGGCGCTGTTCCTCGGCTCTGGCTTCGGTGGACGCGACGCGGTGCAGACCGCGCGCGACCTGCTGCAGGCGCATGGTCCCCTGCGCGTGCTGCTGGACCGCCCGGCCCGCGAGCTGGCCCGGTTGCCGGGGCTGGGCCCCGCGCGAAGCTGTGCACTGGCCGCCGGGCTGGAGCTGGCCCATCGCTACCTGGCCGCCGAGCTTCAGCAGGGGGAGGCGGTCGGCAACAACCCGGCCGCGGTCGGCCGCTACCTGCAGCACCGCCTGCGCGGCCAGGCCCGCGAGATCTTCATGGCGCTGTTCCTGGACAACCGCCACCGCCTGATCGCCTGCGAGGAGCTGTTCCAGGGCACCATCAATGCCGCCCCGGTCTATCCCCGCGAGGTGGTGCGGCGAGCCCTGCTGCACAATGCGGCAGCGGTGATCCTCAGCCACAATCATCCTTCCGGCGACCCCGAGCCCTCCGGCGCCGATACCCGCATCACCGATGAACTGCAGCAGGCGCTGGCACTGGTGGACGTGCGCCTGCTGGACCACTTCGTGGTCGGCGAGGGCCGCCCCGTTTCGTTTGCTGAACGGGGCCTGCTGTCCTTGCCCCAGCCGCGCCTGTTCGGCTGAACGGCCCTGGCCAGGGGCGGGCGCCCCCGCAGGCATGTTCTGGTCAGCGTTGGCGCGGGTATCTGCGCTAAAATGGGCGATTCCGCCGCTCATTCTCACAGCAGGCCTCGTGAAAAATCTCCTCCGCGCCCTGATCAGCCAAGGCATCGAAGCCTTGCGCGCCAATGGCACCCTGCCCGCCGACTCCC
Organism: Stenotrophomonas sp. WZN-1; assembly: GCF_002192255.1. NCBI lineage: Bacteria > Pseudomonadati > Pseudomonadota > Gammaproteobacteria > Lysobacterales > Lysobacteraceae > Stenotrophomonas > Stenotrophomonas sp. WZN-1. Next base: position 357,622 of record NZ_CP021768.1, on the reverse strand, counting down.
TGCCGCCGGACTTCGTGGTCGAGCGCCCGAAGACCCGTGACCACGGCGACTTCGCCACCAACGCCGCGATGCTGCTGGCCAAGGCCGCGCGCAGCAATCCGCGCGCACTGGCACAGGCACTGGTCGAGGCGCTGCCGCGCAGCGAGGACGTCAGCAAGGTCGAGATCGCCGGCCCCGGCTTCATCAACTTCCATCTGGCCCCGGCCGCGTACCAGCGCGAAACCGCCTCGGTCATCAAGGAAGCCCACGACTACGGCCGCAACCTGTCCGGCAATGGCCGCACGGTGGGCGTGGAGTATGTGTCGGCCAATCCGACCGGCCCGCTGCATGTCGGCCATGGCCGCGCAGCGGCCATCGGCGACTGCGTGGCCCGCGTGCTCGATGCCAACGGCTGGAACGCCAAGCGCGAGTTCTACTACAACGACGCCGGCGTGCAGATCGAGAACCTGGCGCTGTCCACCCAGGCGCGGATCAAGGGCATCGCACCCGACCAGGACGGCTGGCCGGAAGGCGGCTACCGCGGTGAATACATCGCCGACGTCGCCCGCGCCTACATGGCCGGCGCCAGCGTCGATCTGGAAGGCAGCACCGTGGTCGGCGCCAAGGACCCGGACGACATGCAGGCGATCCGCCGTTTCGCAGTGGCTTACCTGCGCAACGAGCAGAACCTGGACCTGGCTGCGTTCGGTGTCGACTTCGACATCTACTTCCTGGAAAGCTCGCTGTACGCCGACGGCAAGGTCGCCGAAGCGGTGGCCAAGCTGCAGGCATCCGGCCACACCTATGAAGAAGGCGGCGCGCTGTGGCTGCGCAGCACCGACTTCGGTGACGACAAGGACCGCGTGATGCGCAAGTCCGACGGCACCTTCACCTACTTCGTGCCGGACGTGGCCTACCACCTGTCCAAGTGGCAGCGCGGCTACGAGCGCGCGATCACCGAACTGGGCGCCGACCACCATGGCTCGCTGGCGCGCGTGCGCGCCGGCCTGCAGGCGATGGAAGTGGGCATCCCGCAGGGCTGGCCGGAATACGTGCTGCACCAGATGGTCACGGTCATGCGTGGCGGCGAGGAAGTGAAGCTGTCCAAGCGTGCCGGCAGTTACTTCACCCTGCGCGACCTGATCGAGGAAGCCGGCCGCGATGCGACCCGCTGGTTCCTGATCGCGCGCAAGCCTGATTCGCAGCTGACCTTCGACATCGACCTGGCCCGCCAGCAGAGCAACGACAACCCGGTGTTCTACGTGCAGTACGCGCACGCCCGTGTCTGCAGCCTGCTGCGCCAGGCGCAGGAAAAAGGCCTGGTGTACGAGCAGGGCAATGGCCTGGCCAACCTCGGCCGCCTGGCCGACGATGCCTCGCTGGTGTTGATGAACGAGATCTCGCGGTATCCGGAGGTGGTGGAAGCGGCCGGCGTGGCGCTGGAGCCGCACCTGGTGGCGCAGTACCTGCGTGAATTGGCGCACGCCTTCCACACGTGGTATCACGGGACGCCGGTGCTGGTGGACGACGCCACCGATCGCAACGCCAAGCTGACCCTGGCCTGCGCGGCGCGCCAGGTGCTGGCCAACGGCCTCGAACTCCTGGGCGTGAGCGCCCCGGAAAAAATGTAAGCATCAGGAGACGCAGTACACATGGCAGCACGACGCGGCAAAACCCAGGCACGACGCAACAGCAGCAGCCAGGGCACACCCGGATGGGTGTGGCTGGTGGCCGGTGTGGCGATCGCCGCCGTGGTGTTCCTGGCGGCGCCGAACCTGTTCAAGGGCGAAGGCGACGGCTTCCTGCGCGCCGGTCCGCAGCCGAATCCGAACGCGCAGCCGGCCCCGGTTGCTGATGCCGACAGCGATGTCGGCAGCCAGCCAGCCGCGCAGCCGGCCACGCCGAAGCCGGCCGAACCGGAGAAGCCCGCCGCGACGCAGTACGACTTCTACACCCTGCTGCCGGGCAAGGAAGTGGAAATGTCCGACGCCGAACTGGCCGCCAGCGCGCGCGCCGAGGACCAGCGCCGGGCCAAGGCCGAAGCGTCGCGCGCGCAGGCCGCACTGGAAGGCAAGCCGGTGCCGCCGGCGAGCACGGCCACGCCGGCACCGACCGCAACGTCCAGCGTCGCCAGCACCGCACCGGTGACCGCAACCAACCGTCCGCTGCCGGCACCGCTGAGCGAGCGCCCGGCCGCGGCAACCCCGCCGGCCAGCACCGCACCAGCGTCGGCCAGCACGGCGGCCGCCACCCCGGCGCCGCGCGCGGAAACCGCGCCCACCGCGCCGGCGACCACGGCCGCACCGGCGGCCGCCGACAGCGCGCGTTACATCCTGCAGGCAGGTGCCTTCGGTGCATCCGGCGACGCCGAAGCCACCAAGGCCAAGCTGGCCATGATGGGCCTGGCGGCACGCGTGGAGTCGGCGCAGATCAACGGCAAGACCGTGTACCGCGTGCGCATGGGGCCGTACGGCAGCGCCGGCGAACTGTCTGAAGCGAAGCAGAAGCTGGATGGCACCGGCCTGCAGGCGATGGCGATCAAGGCGCAGTGACGTTCTGCGGGACTGCATGAAGAAAGCCGGGCATTGCCCGGCTTTTTTTTGCCTGTGTAGAGCCGAGCCTATGCTCGGCTTCTGTTGAAAGCAGTCGAGCATGGCTCGACTCTACACACGGCGTCAGCCCTCGCGGGCGACCTGGAACCCGGCGAACGACTGGCTGACCGGCATCAGCTCCAGGCGATTGATGTTCAGGTGCGGTGGCAGCGTGGCCACCCAGAAGATCTGTTCGGCGATGTCTTCGGCGGTCATCGGATTGGCACCGCTGTACAGCTTGTCCGATGCATTCTGGTCGCCATGGGTGCGGACCACGGTGAACTCGGTCTCGGCCATGCCCGGCTCGATCGTGGTCACGCGCACGCCGGTACCGTGCAGGTCCGAGCGCAGGCCCAGCGAGAACTGGCTGACGAAGGCCTTGGTGCCACCGTAGGCGTTGCCGCCCGGGTACGGGTAGACGCCGGCCACCGACGAGATGTTGATGATCGCGCCCTTGCGCTCCACCAGCTGCGGCAGCAGGCGATGGGTCAGGGTCACCAGCGCGGTGATGTTGGTGTCGATCATCGTGGTCCAGTCCGACAGCTTGGCGCTCTGCGCCGGCGCGGTGCCCTGTGCCAGGCCGGCGTTGTTGACCAGCAGATCGATCTCGCCGAAGGCCGGCGGCAGCGCCAGCAGGGCCGCCTCCATCGCCAGCGGATCGCGGATGTCGAAGGCGGCGGCGTGCACCACGTCCTTGCCGTAGCGCTCGACCAGCGGCTGCAGGCGCTCGCCGCGGCGGCCAGTGGCGATCACCTTCCAGCCGGCCTGGGCGAAGCGGTGAACGGCGGCGGCGCCGAAGCCGGACGTGGCGCCGGTAATCAGGACAGTGCGGGTCATCAGGCAACTCCAGGGGGAAAACCAGACCCCCATTCTGGCACCGTCGGTTGGCCGCTGTATTGCCGGATCGGCCAGATCCGGGGTCAGATCCCTCTGCTCCGCAAAGGTATCTGACCCCACCCGTCGGGGTGACCGGTACAATTGCGCCATGATCAACAATGATGTCCTGCGCAGCGTGCGCTACTCCCTGGACCTGGGTGACCAGCACGTGGTGACCCTGTGCCAGATGGCCGACCCGGCCTTCGCCGTGGATACCGAACAGGTGAAGGCCTGGCTGCGCCGCGAGGACGAAGCCGGTTTCGAGGCGATGAACGACAGCGCGCTGGCCCACTTCCTCGATGGCCTGATCGTGCACCTGCGCGGTCGCGACGAGAGCCAGCCGCAGCGTGCGGTGGAAACCCGCATCGACAACAACCTGGTGCTGAAGAAGCTGCGCGTGGCCTTCCAGCTGCGCGACGTGGACCTGATGGAGATCTTCGCCAGCGCCGGCTTCAACGTGTCCAAGTCGGAAGTCGGCGCGCTGTTCCGCCAGCCCGGCCACGCCAACTACCGGCGCTGCCTGGACCAGATGCTGCGCAACTTCCTCAAGGGCCTGAGCCTGCGCCTGCGCGGCTGAGCACGGCCTCGACAAACGCCCGCGCCGCCGGTGTCGGCAACCGCTGCCAGACCAGGTGCACGCGCCGGGTCGGGGTCGGCTCCAGTGGAATCTGAACCACGCCCTGGAAACCTTCGGCGATCAACGCCGGCACGATGCCAACCGCCAGCCCATGGCGGACGAAGCGCTCGACCAGTTCCATCAGGTTGACCTCGAAACGCACCGAATGCGGCAGGCCAGCGGCGGCGAAGGCATCGTCGGTCTGCCGGCGCGCACCGGTACCACGCGGGAAGTCCACCAGCGCTTCATCCTGCAGCGCGGTCAAGGGCAACCGTTCGCGCCCGGCCAGCGGGTGCGATGGCGCCAGCACCGCCACCAGATCCTCCTCCTGCAGCATGCGGTGACAGACCCCGTCCAGTGCTGCCGACGGCGCCAGACCGACCAGCGCCACGTCCAGCGCACGTGACTGCACCTGCGCGATGAGGTCCTCGCTCTTGTCCACCCGCAACTGGAACTCCACCTGCGGGTGCACCTGCTGGAAGGCCGCCAGCATCGCCACGACGTCGATGCCGGTCAGCGAAGAGATCTGCCCGATGGCCAGCAACCCGCGCACCTCGCCACTGACGGCCGCCACGTCGGCGCGCAGATGGCGCAGGCTGGCCAGCACCTGGCGTGCGTGCACCAGCAGCGCCTCGCCGGCGGCGGTGGCCCGCACCTGGCGCGGCAGGCGCTCGAACAGCGTTGTGCCCAGTTCCTGCTCAAGATGGGCGATCTGGTGACTGAGCGCGGACTGCACCACATGGCAGCGCTCAGCGGCACGTGTGAAATTGCCCTCTTCGGCCAGCGCCACGGCGAATTCGAGCTGCTTGAGATTCACGCAACCATCTCATTTTCAGATGACAGGGATGATGATGATTCATTTCCATCATGACCGCAGCAGGCGGACACTGTGCACCCCGCTTCCTGGAACACCGCGTGAGCCCGTCCCTTCCCCCTCTGCACCGCTGGCAGGTGCTGCTGATGTCGGTCGCCACCGGCGTGGCCGTGGCCAGCAACTACTATGCGCAACCGCTGCTGCACACCATCGCAGATGCCTTCGGCGTGCCGTTCGGCCAGGTCGGCATGGTGGTCACCGCTGCGCAGCTGAGCTATGCCGCCGGACTGATCCTGCTGGTGCCGCTGGGTGACCTCTTCGAACGCCGCCGCCTGATCGTGGTGATGAGCCTGCTGTCGGCTGGCGGCCTGGTGATCAGTGCGTGCGCACCGTCGCTGGCCTGGTTGCTGGTGGGCACCGCGATCACCGGCCTGTTTTCGGTGGTGGCGCAGGTACTGGTGCCATTCGCCGCCACGCTGGCCGCGCCGGAACATCGTGGCCGCGTGGTCGGCACATTGATGAGTGGCCTGCTGCTGGGCATCCTGCTGGCGCGTACCGTGGCCGGCCTGCTTTCCAGCCTGGGCGACTGGCGCCTCGTGTATGCGATCGCCGCCGGCACCCTGGTGCTGACCGCACTGGCATTGCAGCGCGGGCTGCCGCGATTCCATCACAGTGCCGGCCTCGGCTATTTCGCATTGCTGCGCTCGATCGGCGTGCTGTTCGTGCAGGAGCCGGTGCTGCGCCAGCGCACCCTGCTGGGTGCCTGCAGCTTCGCCATGTTCGCGATCTTCTGGACTCCGCTCGCGTTTCTGCTGGCGCAGCCGCCCTACGCCTACAGCGATGCCACCATTGGCCTGTTCGGGCTGGTCGGTGCCGCCGGCACGCTGGCTGCGGGCCTGGCCGGGCGCATGTCCGACCGTGGCCAGACCGGTCGTGCCACCGCCATCGCGCTGGTGCTGTTGCTGCTGTCATGGCTGCCGCTGGGACTGTCGGCCCACTCGCTGCTGGCGCTGCTGGTTGGCGTGGTGGTGCTGGACCTGGCCGCACAGCTGCTGCACGTCAGCAACCAGAACCTGATCTACGCGCTGCAGCCTGCGGCACGCAACCGGCTCAATGCCGGCTACATGACTGGCTACTTCATCGGCGGTTCGCTGGGCTCGCTGCTGTCGGCACAGATCTACCAGCGCTTCGGCTGGACCGGCGTCTGCGCGGCCGGTGCCGCAGTAGCCGTGCTGGCCCTGCTGCTGTGGCTGCCCGGCGCGCTGCGTGCGCGCCAGGCGGTATCGTCGAACTAGAAGCTGCCCTGCAGCGCCAGCTCCCAGCGCCCGCCGGCGTTGCCCGGGAACAGGCGCTTGGCCGCGCTGTCGGTGTCATGCACGGTGGCGCGCAGCTCCCATGCTGGAGCCAGCGTGGCAATGGCACTGAGCTGGCCATGCAGGTAGTCCGGGCCCTGTGCGGTGGCCAGCCAGTACTGGCCCACCGCCGCTTCCAGGCGGACGCGTTCGTGCAACGGCACGCGCACGCCCAGCTGGGCGTAGGTGCCACGATGGCCGCCGGCCAGTGCGTCGTTGGAATGCGCGACCTGCAGCCAGGCACGCTGCTTCCAGGTCACGGTGGTGTTGAGCTCGGTCCAGTCCAGCGCGCGGCCGGTACCCGGATACATGTAGCGGGTCAGGTTGGCATCCAGCGTCCAGTCCGGTGCCAGCGCGCCGGACCAGCCCGCCACCAGGTCGAACTCGCTGCGCGCGCCATTGTCCGGTTTGAACGAAACGTTGGACCCCCAGACGCTGGCATTCCAGCCCGACGGGATCGAGATCTTCGCGCCGGCCTGCACCGCTGGGTCGCCATCGCTCTGCGAGCTGCCGCGCCACACGTAATCGCTGGTCAATGCAGCACTGCCACTGACCTGCACCTGTGCCTGCGCGGTGCCCATGCCAAGCAGCCCTGCCAGGGCGGCCACCACCGCCGCCATCATCCCCTTGCTGTTCACTGCACTGTGTTCCTCGTCGAAGGCGGTCAGGCCGCCGGGATGGCAGTGTCCAGTGCGTGGCCGTAACGGATCGAGGGTGCGGCCCGGCCCGCGGCGCAAATTCGGCGTAAATCCCGTGGAAGGAGGCCATGTGCCGGCGGCGCGGTATCATGACGCCTTGTTTCCAGGAACCAACCGCGTGGACGCCATCCTGACCCCGGTATCGATCGGCGAGCTGATCGACAAGATCACCATTCTCGAGATCAAGGCCGAGCGCATCAACGATGCCGCCAAGCTGGCCAACGTGCGCACCGAGCTGGACGGCCTGCTGCCCTTGTTGCAGCAGCAGCTGCAGGCACAGCCGGCGCTGGCCGTGCTGAAGCAGCAGCTGAAGGCGATCAACGAGCGCATGTGGGACATCCAGGACCAGCTGCGCGACAAGGAAGCGGCCCAGGTGTTCGACGATGCCTTCATCCAGCTGGCACGCGGTGTCTATGGCACCAATGGCGAGCGCGTGCAGGTGAAGAACGAGATCAACCGCGTGGCCGGTTCGGCGCTGGTGGAAGAAAAGCAGTACCAGGGCGAGTAACGCCGCTCATCCGCATTCCAGCAGGTGGCGGAAGCGGAACAGGTCACCGTCTCCGCGGATGCCAAGCTTGCGGTAGGCCGAGGTTTTCTGCGAGCTGATCGTGCTGGCCGAACGCCCCGATCGCAGGGCCATTTCGCTGGTGCTGACCCCTTTCAGCACCAGCCCGAGTACTTCCCGTTCGCGCTGGCTCAGCGGCGCCAGTGCCGGGGTCGGCGTTCTGCGTGCACGCGTGCGCGGCAGGTTCAGTTCCGCGCGCAGTTCCGGTGGCACGAAGCGTCCTCCCCGGGCGACCACATCAATGGCACGCAGCAACAGGTCCGGCGGCGTCGACTTGGACAGGAAGCCGCGCGCACCGGCACGCATCGCGGTGGCCACCGTGCTGGCATTGCAGTGCGCCGAGAGCACCAGCACCGGCAGCGCCGGCCAGCGCTGCGACAGCACGCGCAACAGGGCCAATCCATCGCCCAGGTCGCCCATCGGCAGCGCATCGATCAGCAGCAGGTCCACGCATGCCGGGCTGCGCTCCAGCAGCTGCAGCAGGTGCGCCTCGCTGGACAGGCTTACCCGGACCTGCACGCCACTGTGCTGGCGCAGCAGTACTTCCACCCCCAAACGCAGCACCGGGTGCGGGTCCAGCAGGGCGAGGCGTCGTGGCCGATCAGCCAGCAGGGGCGGGAGGGTCGGTGGCATCGCGGCCTGTCCAGGCAACATGGGGCATCCACCGTAGGTCGGTGCCCGCAGCGGCGGAATCCAATTCCTTGCAATGGTCGGCCCGCCAACCCGGGCAGTCAGACAGCGTTCCGGTTTGCCACGCCGCAAACGCAACAGGCCCGGCAAATGCCGGGCCTGTTGAAGCGTCTCCAGCGCGGAATCGCGCCGGGGCAGCAATTACCAGCTGAAACGCGGGCCGACGGTGTATTCCTTGTCGCCGTGGCGGTTCATCTTCAGCTCGCCATTCAGGCCCCAGTTCTGGTTCAGCTTGACCTGACCACCCAGGCGGCCGTACCACTGGCCATCCGGATTGACGCCGTGCTTCTTGGCGTAGTCTTCGTAGCCGACCATGCCGTAGACCTCGGCGTGGGCGCCGAAGGCAGTGCGGATACCGGCTTCGGCGCTGTAGCCGTTGAAGTCCAGACCGTGCTTCGGGTCGAACTTCTGGTAGGCAACGCGGGCAACGAAGTCGGTGCTCGGAGCGATCTCAACGTTGTAGCCGGCACCGATCTTCCACTGGTCAACCTTCAGGTTGGTGTGGTCGATTTCCTGGCGGCTGTATTCGCCGAAGGCGTGGAAGTTCGGCAGGAAGCCGTAGGAACCCTTCACGCCCCAGCCATCCGCCTTGATGCCATCGACGTCGGTCTTGGCGTAGTCGGCTTCGGCGTAGTTGTAGGACAGGTTCTCAGCAGCCGAGGCGGTGAACGGCAGGGCAGCGGCCAGGGCCAGAGCAATCAGCGAATTCTTCATGGGGGTACACCTTTACTTTCTTATGGTGTGCAGCAGCGCCAGGGCGCCATCGCATCGGGAATGTAAATTCTCCGTTATTCGCCACAACGCTCCCTGAAAACAGCACTCTTCGCATTGCTGAATTTTTTGCCTTGATTCAGGCTGCGTCTGGCATACGCGCGTGGCGCGCGTGCAGTTGAACCCGTCGACGATTGCAACAGGAGGTTGCCTTGCACGTGCCTGCCCCGCTGCGGTTCCCGTTCTACGCCGCCATCCTGGCCTTCACCGGCGTGTTTTCCATCGCATCGGCGCAGCCGCTGCAGCCCTCCGACTACCAGCGCGCCGAACGCGTGCACGACAGCCATCTGCGCGGTGCACTGCGCAATGCTTCGATCATGCCGAACTGGTTGGCCGATGGCCGCTTCTGGTACGAGCGCGAAGATGCGCAGGGCCGACGCCAGGTGGTCCTGGTCGATCCAGCACAGACCACCCGCCAGACCCTGTTCGAACCGGACGCACTGGACACTGCGGTTGCGCCCTTCGGGGCCAGCGGGCCACGCCTGCGCCTGGCCAGCGTGCAGGTGACGGACGATGGCCTGCGCCTGCGTTTCAGCGGGGAGATGCCGATCGATTGCCAATGGCCACGCTGGCAATGCGTGCGGTCGCAGGATGCAATGCCGCCGGCAGATGCGCTGCCTTCGCCCGCTGGCGATGCGTGGCTGCAGGTGCGCGACCAGAATCTATGGCTGCAATCGCGCGGATCGGCAGCACAAGTGCTGACCACCGGCGGTGAACCCGGCCATGGTTATGGCGTACTGCCGGACTTCACCCTGCGTGGCATTCCACGCCGCCAGGGCCGGATGCCGGCGCGGCCGTTCGCGGTCGGCTGGTCACCGGACGGCCGCTACGTGGCCGGCATCCGCTACGACGAACGTGCGCTGCAGGACTACCCCTATCTGGAAAGCACGCCGGCCAACAGCGCGCGCCCACGCGTGCATACGGTGAAGCTGGGGCTGCTGGGCGACGCACAACAGGTACGCGACAGCCTGTATGTGGTCGATACCCGCAGCGGCAGGCAGCACGACATCGCGCTGCCCGAAGGCTGGAACACCCTGAGCGAGGCCGGCATCCTGGGCTGGGACGGTGGCCGCCTGTATGCCGTGATCGCGCACTTCGGCGCGCCACGGCGCCTGCGCCTGGTGGAGATCGAAGCCAGCAGCGGTGCACTGCGCACCGTGCTGGAGGAGGCCAGCGATACCCGCCTGCAGCTCAACGTGTATTCGTACAACCGGCCAGCGGTGGCCATCCTGCCCGGGCAGGACACGGCCGTGTGGTTCTCGCAGCGCGATGGCTGGGGCCATCTGTACCGGGTGCGCCTGTCCGACGGCAAGGTGCTGCGCCAGCTGACGCGTGGCCGTTGGGCTGTGCGTGACCTGCTGGGCGTGGACGCTGCGCACGACTGGGCGTATTTCAGCGCCGGCGGTGTCGAGGACGGCGATCCCTACGTGCGCGGCCTGTACCGGGTTCCGCTGCGCGGCGGACCGGTGCAGCGACTGGCCGCCGATGGCAGCGACCATCTGGCCGATGCCGGCACCGGTGCGCTGTTCGGCGGGCGTGCTCCCCAGGCGCTGTCGCCTGGCGGTGGCTATCTGGTGGATACCGTTTCCCGTCTCGACCAGCCACCACGCACCGTGCTGCGGGCCAGCGATGACGGCCGTGAAGTGATGGTGCTGGAAACAGCGGATGACGGCGCGATCATTGCTGCCGGCTGGCGCCCACCACGGCGCGAACGGCTGCTGGCCGCCGATGGGCGAACGCCGATCTTCGCCACCGTCTACCTGCCCCGCGACTATCGCGATGACGGCGGCTTCCCGGTGATCGATGCGATGTACGGCGGTGCCTTCATCAGCAATGCGCCGGTTACCTATGCCGAAGCCGTATCGGCGTTGAATCCCGTCTCGCGCGCCAGCCTGGCCGAACTGGGCTTCGTGGTGGTCAGCATCGATGCGCGCGGCACCGGCGGCCGCGACAAGGCGTTCCATGACAGCAGCTTCCTGCACGCAGCCGATGTGCAGCTGGATGACCACGTGGCTGCACTGCGCCAGCTGGGCGAACGCTACCGGGGCATCGATCTGCAGCGGGTGGGTATCTATGGGCACTCGTTCGGCGGCTACAGTGCGGCGCGTGCTCTCCTGCGCTACCCGGCGTTCTACAAGGTGGGCGTGGCTTCGGCTGGCAGCCACAACTTCCAGGGCATGTACGGCGGCGCGCTGCACGGCATGGATCGGCTGTTCGCGGGCCTGCTGCCGGCCACGGCCATGGCCGGAGGCGTGCCGGTGCCCTTTGCCGGGCTCGACAATGCAGCGCTGGCCGGCAACCTGCGCGGGCATCTGCTGCTGGTCTACGGCGAACTGGACGAGAACGCTCCGCCGGCACTGACCCTGCAACTGGCTGCGGCCCTGAACACGGCCCAGCGCCGCTACGACCTGCTGTATCTGGCCCGGCAGGACCACGAACTGTTCCGCAACGACGCCACCTACACGCACCGCATGTGGGACTACTTCGTGCGCCACCTGGCCGGCCGGGAACCGCCGGAGACGATGCTGGCGCCGCTCCCGGGTGGCCCGGGCTGAACAGGCACACGCGGGATGTCGATCCCCGACGCGCTGGTTCGTCGGGTACTTGAAGGCCGTGCATGTGGCACGGTCCATCCGGAGGCAGGCAATGAGCTACATCGATGGTTTCGTCCTGGCGGTGCCCACCGCCAACAAGGAGAAGTTCCTCGCCCACGCACGCACTGGTGATCCCGTTTTCATCGAGTACGGCGCGCTGCGCGTGGTCGAGTGCTGGGGCGATGACGTGCCGCACGGCAAGACCACCGATTTCTTCGGCGCGGTAAAAGCCACGCCGGATGAGACGGTGGTGTTTTCCTGGATCGAATGGCCGGACAAGCCGACCCGCGACGCCGGCATGAAGAAGATGATGGAGGACCCGCGGTTTGATCCAGCGAAGAATCCGATGCCGTTCGACGGCGCGCGGATGATCTACGGCGGCTTCGTGCCGCTCTACGAGCTGACGCGCTGAACCCGGCGGACGTGCTCAGCGCGCGTCCGTTTCATCGCTGGCAGACGCATGGCCGGCGCCCAGTGCGGCGCCGGCACCCAGGCCCATGCCGCCCATGCCGGCACCCATTCCGCCGCCACCGCCGCCACTGCGGGCGCCCTTGGCATCGCCGTCGTTGCGGCCCTTGCCACCGCCGCTGGCACCGGGCCGGGTCGGCCCCTGCGGTGGAATCTGCAGGTCGGCCGGGATCGGCGCGAGGTCCAACGCTTCGCGCACGAAATCGCGCAGCGAGACCACCAGGTCGTGGATGTGTACCGCTCGCCCCTGCGCCAGTTCATTGGCCGCGCGCGCGGCCAGCCGCACCTGTTCGTCGGTGCCCAGCAGCAGGATGTCCGACAGTGCGGCCTCGACGGCATCGCGGATGCGGCGAGCACGGTCCGAGCGGGGCTCGGCGATGCCCTCGGCATCTTCGCGCTGGCGCAGGTCACGGCGATGGCTGGGATCCACGCCCAGCTCGCCGGTGAACGAACCGCCCAGGGTCTTGTAGGCAGCCATCAGCGTGCGCAGCCGTTCGTTGATCTGCCGGTTCTCGCGCTCGCGGCGCTGCTGCAGGGTCTGCATCACCAGCAGGCGGATGCCCACGCCCAGCAGGGTGATCAGGACCAGGCCGGCCAACGTGGACAGTACGCCCTGCCAGGAACTGAAGTCGATACCGCGCATGCCGGGGGCTCCTGCAGGAAGAACCTGCATCTTGCCCCAGACCGTGCCCCAGAAACGCGAAAGGCCCCACCACCCGGTGGGGTGGCAGGGCCTTCGGCCACGGCGCGATTACTTGCGCTTGGCGGCCTTGCGCACGGCCTTCTTGGCCGGAGCCTTCTTGGCGGCGACCTTCTTCAGCGGCGCAGCCTTCTTGGCGACCGCCTTGCGGGTGGCGGCAACCTTCTTGCCCACCGCGTTCTTGCCGACAGCCTTCTTGGCGACGGCGGCCTTCTTGCCGACCGCCTTCTTGGCGACGGCAGCCTTCTTGCCGACGGCCTTCTTGGCGACGGCAGCCTTCTTGCCGACCACCTTCTTGGCAGCCGCGGTCTTCTTGGTGGCGACCTTCTTGGTGGAGGCAACCTTCTTGCCGACAACCTTCTTCGCAGCCACGGCCTTCTTGCCGGCGACCTTCTTGGCGGCGACGGTCTTCTTGGCCACAGCCTTCTTGGCGGTAGCAACCTTCTTGCCGACGACCTTCTTGGCGGCCGCGGTCTTCTTGGCAACGGTCTTCTTCGCGACGGCGGCCTTCTTGGTGGCGGCCTTCTTCACCGTGGCGACCTTCTTGCCGGCAGCCTTGGTGGCGGCCTTGGTGGTCTTCTTCGCAGCAGCGGCCTTCTTGGTCACAGCCTTGCCCGCAGCGGCCTTCTTCTTGGCCACTTCCTTCTTCAGGGCAGCGGCTTCGGCCTTGGCATTCTTCTTGGCGGCTTCCAGCTTCTTCTTGGCGTTGGCAACGGTCTTGCCGACCGACTTGGCGGCCTTCTCGGCCTTCTTGGCAACGGTCTTCTCGACCTTGGCCACAGCCTTCTTGGCCTTGGCAACGCGCGTACCGGCAGCCTTGGTGGCGCGCTTGACGGTCTTCTTGACCGACTTCACGGCGTCTTCGGCGGCGTGGGCGATGGTCTCGCCGACGTTGGTGGCGGTTTCTTTGACGTTCTCGACGGCGTCGGTCACGACCGACACACCATTACCGTTGCTCATGTTGCCCTCCTGCGGGCCTTAAGTATCAAAACGGGGCGATGCTATACCGACATTGACGATCGTGGAACGGGGCACGCGCCCGCAATCGCATCTGATGCGACGGCCATGGTGTAGCCCACCGCTGCCGCAACGGCGATGGGTTTTCAGGAAACCCCTTTTTTTAAGGACTACGCCACATCCAGCGCGCGTTCGAAGATGGCCGTTGCGTGCCGTTGCACGGATGCGGCATCCGATGCGTGTTGTGGCGCATTGCGGCACCTGGTTGCGCGGAACTGCGCAGGTATCGGTCTGTGTCCGCGCGCCAAGCGATCGTCTTCGCGGGTGCAGGCGTCGCCCGTGTGGTGTCGCCACCGCCTCGCTGTCAGCCTCCGCACGCTCCTTTCGCAGCCTGCGGTTTTCATGGCGCATTTATCCAGACCGCGACACACTCGTTCAGCCTGTTTTACCGTAGGGCCGAACCGCCCCCACCCACGCCAGCGAACCGACTCCCATGCGACCGCTTCCCACCCTGCTTACGCTCGCAATCGCCGCCGCCTTCGGTGGCTTCGTTGCCACCGGCATCAATGCCCACCTGGACAACCGGGCCGATGCCGCACCGCTGCCAGCGGTCTTGCCAACCAGCGCTGCACTGCCGGCCTCGGTGGCCGGGCAGGCGGTGCCATCGCTGGCGCCGATGCTGGAAAAGGCGATGCCGGCGGTGGTCAGCGTCAACACCAAGCAGGTGGTGCGCGTGCGCAACCCCTTCTTCAACGACCCGTTCTTCCGCCGCCTGTTCCCGGACATCCCGCAGGAGCGCATCAACGAATCGCTCGGCTCCGGCGTGATCATCGACGCCAAGGAAGGCCTGGTGCTGACCAACCACCATGTCATCGAGAACGCCGATGACGTGCAGGTGACACTGGCCGACGGGCGCACGGTGAAGGCCGAGTTCCTCGGTTCGGACCGTGATACCGACATCGCGCTGATCCGCATCCCGGCGCAGAACCTGACCGACATCAAGCTCGGCAACAGCGACCAGCTGCGGGTAGGCGACTTCGTGGTGGCCATCGGCAACCCGTTCGGCTTCAGCCAGACGGTCACCTCGGGCATCGTCTCGGCGGTGGGCCGCAGCGGCATCCGTGGCCTGGGCTACCAGAACTTCATCCAGACCGATGCGTCGATCAACCCCGGTAACTCCGGCGGTGCGCTGGTCGACCTGCAGGGCCAGCTGGTCGGCATCAATACCGCCAGCTTCAACCCGCAGGGCAGCATGGCCGGCAACATCGGCCTGGGCCTGGCGATTCCGTCCAATCTGGCGCGCAGCGTGGTCGACCAGCTGGTCAAGCACGGGGTGGTGGTGCGCGGCACGCTGGGCGTGGAGAGCCAGAACCTGACCTCGCAGATCGCGCAGGGGCTGGGCCTGGGCGAAACGCGGGGTGCGCTGATCACCCGCGTGCTGGCCGGCTCGGCCGCCGCCGCGGCCGGACTGAAGCCGGGCGACGTGGTCGTCTCGGCCAACGGCCAGCGCGTGGACAGCGCCGAAGCCCTGCACAACGTCGAAGGCCTGGCGGCGGTCGGCAGTCCGCTGGCGCTGGACGTCCGCCGCGAAGGCAAGCCACTGCAGATCAAGGCAACGCTGAAGGAACAGGCGCGTGCGGTCACCGGTGAGAGCCTGGACCCGCGGCTGACCGGTGCCACCTTCGTCGACCTGCCCGAGTCGCTGCGGCAGTCGGGCGTCGGCGGCGTGCTGGTCAGCGAGGTCAAGCGCGGCAGCCGCGCGGCGATCAACGGCCTGCAGCAGGGCGATATCATCACCGACGCCACCGTGGGTGAATTCGCCGACCTGGCCAGCTGGCGAGCCAATTTCCAGCAACGCCCGCCGACCCTGGTGGTGCGCGTGCTGCGCAACAATGGCCAGCAGCAGGGCCAGCTCGTGATGCGCTGATCGCCCAGCCGTAACACCCCCTATACCCCGGCAATGCTATTGCTGTCAGTCCAGGTCGGCACCGCCGACACCCGTTCCCCCATCGCAACAGGAGTGATTCGATGAGCCCCACCAATACCGAGAACCTGAAGGAACACCTGGGTGAAGCCGGTTCCCACCTGAAGCAGGCCGCCACGGCCGCCGGCGGTGCGATCAAGGGCGCAACCGGTGCCGCGACCGACGAACTGCGCATCGGCAAGGCCAACGTCAAGGCTGAACTGTCCGACAGCGCGCTGTCCGGCCTGGCCGCCGCCGAGTTCGGCGGTGCCGCTGCCAAGGAACAGGTCGACGCGTTGATGGACAAGGGCAAGGATCTGATCGACAGCGCGGCCGAACTGATCCGCGAGCGCCCGCTGGCCTCGTTCGGCGTCGCCTTCGCTGCCGGCTGGATCATCGCCAAGCTGGCCCGCGGCAGCAGCGACAAGTAAGCCGCGGCGTGAGCGAAGACAACGCGCAAGCCCCTGATCCGGCGGCCACCCCGCCGCTGGATGAGAGCATCCGCCAGGTCGGCGCGGCCGGTCGTGCCGCCGCCGATTCGGCCAAGCATTCACTGCGGTCGCTGCGCCGCCTGGCCTCGGCCGACTTCGCGCTGGCACGCAGCGCGTTCGGTCGTGCGCTGGCCTGGGCCGGCGTGGCGATCGTGTTCGGTGCGTCGGCGTGGTTGCTGATGGCCGCCACCCTCATCGCCCTGCTGCAGAGCTGGGGCCTGAGCTGGCTGCAGGCGCTGCTGATCACCTCGTTGCTGAGCCTGGCCGTCACCGGCTATGCGATCTGGCGGGTGTCCTACTTCTTCCACCACACCGGCATGCACGCCACCCGGCGCCAGCTGTCACGCCTGGGCCTGTTCGACGAGCCCAGCGAAGACGACCCCGATGCCGATGTGCAGTTGCCGGAGGGCAAGCCATGAAGTTCGGTGCGCTGCAGCGGCGGGTGAAACGCTGCGAACAGGTGGTGACCGTGCGCCTGGTCGAGACCCAGGACCACTGGTCCACGCTCAGCCAGGTCTGGCGCCAGGGCTGGTCGCCACTGCGCATCGTGGTGGTCGGCCTGGCCGGTGGCTTCATTGCCGGCAAGCTGGAAGTGCCGGGCAAGGCCAACGGTGCCCGCTGGCTGCAGATGGTGGGTTCGGTCTCGAACCTGTTTGCCAGCGCGCAGGCTGCCTTCGCCACGGCGATGGCGGCGCAGGCGGCCGCCACCGCCGACGACGCGGCCGAAGAAGCCGGCGAGGCCAGCGAACAGGCTTCAGCGGCGGCCTCCGCTGCTGAAGCACCGGCTGCACCGGCACCACGCCCGGAACCCGAACCGGAACTGCGCGAACCGCGCCCGGCCGAAGCGGCCACCGAGCTGTCCGAACGTTGATTCACGGCATCCGCCGCGCCGATCGCGGCCGGCGGATAATGCGCTCCCCTTCCCGGCTGGTGCGTCGATGAGCGAGTCCCTCCTGTCCCCGTCACCGGCCGATCCGCAGCATGCGGAAGCGCCGCTGCCGCCCCCCTCGCGCCCGCGCGGGCCAATGTCGCTGGTGGTGCTGGCAACCCTGGCGGTGGGCTACACGCTGTGGGCGGCGCAGGACATCATCCTGCCGGTGCTGCTGGCGATATTCTTCGCGCTGGTCGGCAACCCGATCCTGCGCCTGCTGCAGAAGCTGTGGATTCCGCGTGCGCTGGGCGCACTGCTGATCCTCGGTGCGGGCCTGGGCGTGACCGGTTCGCTGGCGGTGCAGTTGATCGGCCCGGCGATGGAATGGGCGCAGGAAGCACCGCAGCAGCTGCGCAAGGTTGCCCGCCAGGTGCAGGACCTGACCAAGCCGGTGCAGCAGGCCAACCAGGCCGCGGAAAACTTCGCCCGTGTTGCCGGTGGCGACAGCAACCGCAAGGTGCAGGTGATCCGCGCCCAGCTGGACGACCCGTACCGCATGCTGACCCGTGCGCCGCGGCTGGCCGCCTCGGTGCTGGCGGTGGTGCTGCTGACCCTGTTCTTCATGATCTACGGGCAGAGCCTGCAGCGCGCGGCGATCGCCCTGTTCCCGAACCGCCAGCAGCAGCGTTTCACCACCGACATCCTGCGTTCGATCGAGCGCGAGGTTTCGCGCTATGTGCTGACCATCAGCGTGATCAACACCCTGGTCGGGCTGGTGTTCGCCGGCATACTGATGCTGCTCGGCATCGGCCTGCAGGAAGCGCTGTTGTGGGGCACGGTGGCCGCACTGCTGAATTTTGCTCCGTATGTGGGTCCGTTGATCGGCGTGGCGCTGATGCTGCTGATGGGCTTCGTGGAATTCCGCGACCCGCTGCAGGCCCTGCTGCCAGCCGCGGCCTATCTGGCCCTGCACACCCTGGAAGGGCAGATGGTGACCCCGATCGTACTGGGCCGGCGCATGAAGCTGTCGCCGCTGGTGCTGATCCTGGCGCTGATGGTGTTCGGCTGGGCCTGGGGCATGATCGGCCTGCTGCTGGCAGTGCCGCTGCTGGTCTGCATCAAGCTGGTGCTGGCGCGACTGGACGGCATGCAGGGCTGGGCCCGGCTGCTGGAATGAAAGCCCGCGCGGGCAGGCGTAGAATGGCGGGGTGAATTTCCCCGTCCAAGCCATCACTCTCGACCTTGACGACACGCTGTGGCCGTTCGCTCCGATCGGCGCCCGCATCGACCTGGTCCTGCACGAGTGGATGCGTGAACACAGCCCCGCCACCGCTGCGATGTATCCGGTGGCGGTGATGCGCGAACTGCGCGAGCGCCTGTACCACGCCCATCCGCACCTCCACCACGACCTGAGCGCGCTGCGCCGGCTGACCCTGCACGAAGCCCTGCACAGCAGCGGCGCCAGCCTCGATCTGCTGGAACCGGCGTATGACGTGTTCTTCGCCGCACGCAACCAGGTCGAGTGCTACCCCGATGCGATCGATGCGTTGGCGCGGATTGCCGCGCGGGTGCCGGTGGCAGCGCTGAGCAATGGCAACGCCGATCTGGAGCGGATCGGCCTGGCCCATCATTTCGCCTTCCAGCTGGGCGCGCGCGAGCACGGCGCAGCCAAGCCCGAGGCGAGCATCTTCCACGCCGCCTGCGCCCGCCTGGGTGTGGCACCGGCACAGGTACTGCATGTCGGCGACCATGCCGAGATGGACGTGGCCGGGGCGATCGCCGCCGGCCTGCGCGGGTGCTGGATCAACCGCGAAGCAGCCACCTGGACCCATCCGCAGCTGCAGCCGGACCTGCAGTTCGACACCCTTACCGGCCTGGCCGACTGGTTGGACGCCAACCTCGACGCCGCCGCATCCCGGAGTACCTGACGCATGAGCGAGATCACTGGTTTCACCACCGACACCGCCGCAGCGCTACCGCTGTACGTGCTGGACCGCGAGCAGTTCGCCGCCTGGAAGGACGGCCAGCCAGCCGCCACCCAGGCCTGGCTGGCATCGCAGGGTTTCACCGCCGGCGCACACAGCGTGGCCCTGCTGCCCGGCACCGATGGCCTGGTCGGTGCGGTGATGGGTGTGGGTGATCGTGGTGATGCCTACAGCTATGCGCATGCCCCGCACGCCCTGCCGGAGGGCAGCGTGTGGCAGCTGGCCAGCGAACTGCCGGCCGCTGAACTGGCCCTGCTGCAGCTGGGCTGGGGCCTGGGCAGCTACCGCTTCGACCGCTACCGCAAGCGCAACCGCGCACCTGCGCGCCTGGTGGCTGAGCCGACCGGCGAAGTGGCCGATCTGATCGCCGCCAGCCTGCGCGTGCGCGACTGGGTCAACACGCCGACCGAAGACATGGGCCCGCAGCAGCTGGAAGACGCCGCACGCGCCCTGGCCGATGCGCATGGCGCGCAGGTCGAAGCGATCACCGGCGATGAGCTGCTGAAGCAGAACTTCCCGGCCATCCACGCCGTGGGCCGTGCATCGCACCGCGCGCCGCGTCTGGTGGTGCTGCGCTGGGGCAAGGACACCGATCCGGCACTGGTGCTGGTCGGCAAGGGCGTGTGCTTCGATACCGGCGGCCTGGACATCAAGCCGGCCGACGGCATGCGCAACATGAAGAAGGACATGGGCGGCGCCGCGCATGCACTGGCGCTGGCCGGCCTGGTGATGGCACGCGGGCTGCCGGTGCGCCTGACCCTGCTGGTGCCGGCGGTGGAAAACGCGATCGGTCCGGATGCCTTCCGCCCGGGCGAAGTGATCGCCACCCGCAAGGGCCTGAGCGTGGAGATCGACAACACCGATGCCGAAGGCCGCGTGATCCTGTGCGATGCGCTGACCTTCGCCGGTGAGCAGAAGCCGGACCTGGTGCTGGACTTCGCCACCCTTACCGGTGCCGCACGCATCGCACTGGGCCCGGACCTGCCGGCGCTCTTCAGCAATGACGACAGCGTGGCCCAGCAGTGGCTGCAGGCCGGCGACGCGACCCGCGACCCGGTCTGGCGCATGCCGTTGTGGCGCCCCTACCTGCGTTACCTGAGCAGCGGCATCGCCGACCTCGCCAACGCCGGTTCGCGCATGGCCGGCTCGGTGACCGCCGCGCTGTACCTCGAGCGTTTCCTGGAAGACGGCCAGCGCTGGGCGCACCTGGACGTGTACGCCTGGAATGATGGCGAACGCCCGGGCCGTCCGGCCGGTGGCGAAGCGCTGGCACTGCGTTCGGCGTGGGCGATGCTGAAGCAGCGCTACAGCTGATCGGGTGGGTGCCGACCGATGGTCGGCACGCCGTCCCCGGCAAATCTGACGAAAAATTGAATTTCGGCCCCGGCCGGGTTCTGCGAGGATGTGTGGGTCGACCACCCACACGCTCCGTGAAGGCAGGAACCCGACCATGTCGCTCTTCCGCTACACCCGCGCCGGCCAGGCAGCGGGCGCTCCGCGCAGGCATTCGCCGCTGCTCTGGATCGCACTGATCGCGCTCATCCTGGGTGCTGTCGCGCTGGCCTTTGCCTGGCTGGCCGGCTGGATTGGCGACCGCCTCACCGCACAGCGCTTCACCGACACCATCGAGGCCACCGGACCGGCCCATCCCGGCTTCCGCCGCGCGCACAGCAAGGGCATCTGCGTGAGCGGCTGGTTCGAACCCAGCGCGCAGGCCCCCACCCTGTCCAGTGCACGGGTGTTCTCGCAACGCCGCGTGCCGGTGATGGGCCGCCTGTCGATCGGCGGCGGCGACCCGTACGGCGCCGACAACACCGCGCGCGTACGCAGCCTCGCAGTGCAGATGGTCAGCGATGATGGCCAGGAATGGCGCATGGCGATGAACAGCTTCCCGTTCTTCGCCGTGCCCAACGCCGAGGCGTTCTACGAGCAGACGCGCGCCTCCATTCCCGACCCGGCTACCGGCAAGCCCGACCCGCAGAAGATGGCCGCGGTGCTGGCCAAGTACCCCAGTGCACAGGCCTTCCAGCAGTGGGCCAAGACGGCGCCGTGGACCAGCAGTTGGGCC
Source organism: Stenotrophomonas sp. WZN-1 (assembly GCF_002192255.1). Lineage (NCBI taxonomy): Bacteria > Pseudomonadati > Pseudomonadota > Gammaproteobacteria > Lysobacterales > Lysobacteraceae > Stenotrophomonas > Stenotrophomonas sp. WZN-1. Next base: position 336,573 of record NZ_CP021768.1, on the reverse strand, counting down.
GACACCACCTTCAACAGCGTCAACAGCTTCTGGTTCACCAACGCGCAGGGGCAGAAACGCGCGGTGCGCTGGCGCTGGCAACCGCAGGCGCCGGTGGTGGAGATGGATGCGGAAACCCGCAAGCAGGCCAGCGTCGATTTCCTCAGCCAGGAACTGCAGCAGCGCCTGGCCAGCGGCCCGGTGCGCTGGAACCTGGTCGTGACCACCGCCGAGCCCGGCGATGCCATCGATGATCCGTCGGTGCCGTGGCCCGAGTCGCGTGATCAGGTGGTGGCCGGCGTACTCAGCCTGGACCGCATGCAGTCGCAGGAACAGGGCGCGTGCGGGCAGATCAATTTCGATCCGCTGATCCTGCCCAGTGGCGTGCGTGGCAGTGACGATCCGATCCTGGCGGCCCGCTCCGCCGTGTACTCGCAGTCCTTCAACCGCCGCGAACGCGAGCGCGCCACCGGCAACGTCGAGCAACCGAAGGAGGCCGCACGATGAGCACCGGCAACGGCCACTTCAACCTGCTCGCGCGCGTGCTGCACTGGTCCATGGCGCTGATGATCATCGCCATGCTGGTCATCGGCGTGACCATGGTCGCCTCGCTGCACCTGCGGCCGATGCTGATCGACCTGCACCGCCCACTGGGCATCGCCCTCGGCGTACTGGTGCTATTGCGCCTGTACAACCGGCTGCGCCATCGCCCGCCGCCACTGCCGGCGGATCTTCCGGTGTGGCAGGTGATGGCGGCCAAGGCCTCGCACTGGATGCTGTACGCACTGATGCTGGCAATGCCGCTGATCGGCTGGGCGATGCTGTCGGCTGGCGGTTATCCGATCGTGCTGTGGGGCGGCCTGCACCTGCCGCCGATCGTGCCGCATACCCCGGCGCTGTACGCCGCGTTGCGTAACGCGCACAGCCTGCTGGCGTATGTGTTGTTCGCCACGGTACTGATGCATGTGGGTGCGGCGCTGTTCCACCTGTGGGTGCGGCGTGATGGGGTGTTCCAGGCGATGGCGCGCGGGAAGGATTGAGCGGGTTCGCCGGGAGTTCCCGGCGGATCGTTTCCGCGCCCGCGGAGGGGTGTCACTTTCTTTGCTCGTGCAAAGAAAGTAACCAAAGAAACACGCCGCCAGAGCGCGAGCCGGTGCTACGCACCGGTGCCCTGCGCTTCTCGGGGAATCAGGGGACGGCGCCGAACTCGCTGCGCTCAAACACCGGCGCCTCTTCACCCCTGATTCCCCTGCGATGCTCGGCTCGCTCATGGCGGGCCCAAGGTCAAATGCCACAGCTGCACCCAGTAGAACCACGCTATGCGTGGTTGCCGTTGCCGTTGCCGTTGACCTTGACCTTGACCTTGACCTTCCAGTCCGCCTTCAAGCGAGCCGAGCACCGCAGGTCCGGCGAGGGCGAAGAGGTGCGGGTGTCTGAGCGCAGCGAGTTCCCGCACCGTCCCTCGACGGACCGAGGAGCGCAGGGCACCGGCGTGCGAAGCGCACCGGCTCGCGGCCGGCGGAGCGTTTCTTTGGCTACTTTCTTGATGGCGCACATCCATGTGCGCCACCCTACGGGCCGGCTACGCCGTTCCACGCTGCTCCTGCAGCGTGGTGCACGCGCAAAGAAAGTGACACCCCTCCGCGGTCGTGAAAATGATCCGCCGGGCATGGCCCGGCGCTACCGATGCGTTGGGGCACGCCCCTACAGCCATCCCTTCTGCCGCGCCAGCCGGTACGCCTCGATGCGATTGGCCACGCCCAGCTTGCCGATGCATTCGGACAGGTAATTGCGCACCGTACCGTGCGACAACCCCAGCTGCTCGGCGATCTCGCTGGCGGTGCGGCCCTCGCCCGCCAGTCGCAGCACGCGGCGTTCGCGGTCGGTGAGCGGATCGGCCTGCGACCACGCATCCAGCGCCAGCTGCGGGTCGATCGCGCGGATGCCCTGCTTCACCTTGCGCAGGGCGTCGGCCAGGTTCTCAGCCGGTGCGTCCTTCAGCAGGTAGCCCAGCACGCCCGCTTCCAGCGCACGGCGCAGGAAACCGGCACGGGCGAAGGTGGTCACGATCACCACCTTGATCGGCAGTTCGTGGCGGGCGATGCGCTGCGCCAGTTCCAGACCGGACAAGCCGGGCATCTCGATGTCGGTGACCAGGATGTCCGGTTGCAGCTGCTGCAGCATCCGCCACGCGGTTTCGCCATCGGCGGCGCTGCCCAGCACTTCGATATCCGGCTCCAGGCCCAGCAGCGCCGACAGTGCGCCGCGTACCATCGCCTGGTCCTCGGCCAGCAGGATGCGGATCATGCGGCACCGTCCTGCGCCAACGACGTGGACGACAGCGGCGTGGTCGCGGCCATCAACGGCACGCGCACCGTCAGCACGGTGCCCGCCCCGCGCGGCGACTGCAGCGTCAGCTGGCCACCCAGTGCTGCGGCCCGCTCACGCATGCCGCACAGTCCATTGCCCTCGGCCTGCACGCCGCCACGGCCGTCATCGCGTATCTGCATCGCCAACTGTCGTTCCTCAAGCATGAAATCCACCTGTACCCGGGTCGCCTGCGCGTGGCGCACGATGTTGGTTGCCGCCTCGCGCAGCACCAGCGCCAGGCCACGTTCCACGTCCACCGGCATGGCAGGTGGCGCCGTGTACTGCAGATGTACCTGCTGGCATTCCAGCAGCAGGCGTGCCGATGCCAGCTCGCCAGCGAGGTCGCTGGCGCGGATGCCGGTCACCGCACTGCGCACCTGTGCCAGCGCTTCACGGGCGATGTCCTCGGCCTCGCCGATCTCCTGCCGCGCGCGCGCATCACCGCGGTCGTGCAGCTTGCGCGCCAGTTCCAGTTTGAGCGTGATCAGCGACAGGGTATGGCCCAGCAGGTCGTGCAGGTCACGGCCGATACGCTCGCGCTCGGCGGTGGTCGCCAGCCGCCGCACCTCGTCCTGGGACAGCTGCAGTGCAACGTCGCGCTGCTGGCTCAGGGCCTCCACGTTCACCACCAGCCCGACGATGAACGAGACCGCCGGCATCCACACCATGGCCTGCCACGGGTAACCGAAGTACAGCGCGGTGCTGCAGAACAGAAGGTTCAGCCCGGTGAGCTGCAGCAGGTACCGCCACCAGCCGCCGCGGCTGCTCATGCGGATCATCACGCAGCCGAACACGAAATAGCTCAGTCCCGAGGGATACCACGGCAGCAGTACCAGGGCCATCACGATCATGCCCAGCGCATAGCGCCATGCATGGTGCCGTGGCGCCAGCATCACCTTGGCGTAGAACAGCAGGAACAGCGGATAGCTGACCAGGGTCAGCAACAGCCAGCGCAGGGTGAAGCCGTTCCCCAGCACCGGGGTGAGGAAGATCCATACCGACCACAGCAGGTGGATCGCACTGCTCCAGGGCGATTTGCCACGTCGCAGCAGCTCGGCCACTGCCGAATCCGGCGCGGGGCGCAGCAGGGAGGCAAGCCAGCTCGGTGGCACGGGAGGATCCAGGCGGGGACGATCGCTGCCGATCATGCCAGTTCAGCCGATCCGGCGCAGGCGGCGCCGTGCCAACAGCAGCGCCACCACCGTGACCGCCAGCAGCACCAGCAGGTGACCGGCGAGACTGCCGATGGATGGCAGCCCGACCACCGGCAGTGCCAGCTGTGCCAGATGCCAGGTCGGCCACAGCGGTGCCATCGTCGAGAACACCGTGGGCAGCGCCGACAGCGGCAGCCACAGGCCCGACAGCAGGGCCAGCGGCAGGTAGACCAGGTTGACCATCGCTGGCGCCGCACTGGCAGTGACATGGCTGCCGATCAGCAGGCCGATCGCCCCCAGCGGCAGCGCCGCCAATCCTGCCACCGCCAGCAGCTGCAGCACCTGCAGCGCGTGCAGCTGCACGCCACCGAACACGCGCGCCACGCCGATCAGCAACGATGCCACAAGCAGCGCGAACATCACCGCCATGGCCAGCCGTGCCAGCAGCGGTGCTGCGGCCGGCATCGGCAGCGCGCGCTTGAGGGTCAGCAGGCCGCCTTCGCGGTCCAGCGCCAGCTGCACGCCGAAGCCAAACAGTGCCGGCGCCATCGCACCGAACACACAGTAGGTGGCCAGCAGGTACAGCGGCGCGTGACCGCGCCCCAGCAGTACGCCGAACAGCAGGTAGAACAACACCGGGAACAGCAGCGAGGGCACCGCGAACGCCGGCGTGCGCCAGGCCCGGCGCAATTCGGCCAGCAGTTCGGCACGGTAGGGGCGCAGTACCTGCCGCCACACAGGCAGCGGTTGCCCGGCGGTGCGGATCAGCGTGTTCATGCGGCCTCCCGGGTCATGTCGAGGAAGGCGTCGGCCAGCGCTGCGCCCTGTACTTCCAGTTCGCGCAGCTGCGCATCGGCGGCCAGCAGGCGGGCCACCACCGGCTCGGCCGGGCTCGCCAGCAGCTGCAGGTATTCGCCGTCGCGCTGCACCTCCTTTACACCCGGCCACTGCTGCACGTCGTCGGCGGACAGCACACTGCGGCAACGAATCCGGCGCGGCCGGTCGGCCAGGCGCAGCTCGCTCAGCGGGGCATCGGCCAGCACCCGCCCCTGCTCCAGCACCACCACCTGCTGCGCCAATGCTTCGGCCTCCTCCAGGTAATGGGTGGTCAGCAGCACACCGCAGCCTTCGGCCACCAACTGCCGGATCGCCTGCCACATCGCCTGCCGCGCCTGGATGTCCAGGCCGGTGGTGGGCTCATCCAGGAACAGTACGCGTGGGCGGCCACACAGGGCGATGGCGAATTGCACCGCACGCTGCTGGCCGCCGGACAGCCGGCCATAGCGACGGCGCGCCAGCGCCTGCAGGCCAGCGCGCTGCAGCACCTCCTGCAACGGCATCGGGTCGGGATAGCAGGCGCTGGCCTGCGCCACCAGTTCGTCCACCTGCAGCATCGGCGGCAGGCTGGTGCTCTGCAGCATCACGCCCAGGCCGGTACGGCTGGCGCGCTGCTGCGGGTCGCCGCCGAGCAGTTCGACCTGGCCGGCGTCGGCACGGCGCAGGCCCAACAGCACGCTGATCGCGGTACTCTTGCCGGCACCGTTGCGGCCCAGCAATGCCAGCACCTGGCCAGCGCGGACCTGCAGGTCGATGCCATGCAGGGCGGTATGGTCGCGGTAGCGCACCTGCACCTGCTGCAGGCGGGCCAGCGACGGGGCGATCGGATCCATGGGCGGTACCGGTAGCGGGAACGTTGCCATCCTGTGCCGCCGTGGTCACATTTCGCAGTTGCCGCCGTCAGTGTCATCGGGTGACAGCTGTCACTGCCGTCATCGCTGTGCCTGCCTTCATGCTGTGCCGCACGCTCCACCGCCGGAACCGCCGCCGTCCGCTCTTCCGGCCACACCCGCCCGAACGCCTGTGATGGAACGAATGAACGCTTCTGCCGAGCTGTTGAAGGAACTCCGTATCGACCGCAAATCGCCGCCGCCCGCCTCCGGTGGCAGTGGCGGTGGCCGCCGCTGGCTATGGATCGCGATCATCGTGGTCGTGTTGCTGCTGGCCGCTGCGGCCTTCGCCCTGTTCGGCCGCGCGCCGGCGGTGGACGTGGAAACCGCCCCCGCCGTGGCCATCCAGCAGGGCAGCGCCAGCAGTTCGGTGCTCGACGCCAGCGGCTACGTGGTCGCCCGGCGCATGGCCACGGTCTCGGCCAAGATCACCGGCAAGGTGCGCGAGGTCATGATCGAGGAAGGCATGCGCGTGGAGCAGGGCCAGATCATGGCCACGCTGGACCCGATCGATGCCGATGCCCAGCGCAGCCTGTATGCCTCGCAGCTGCAGGCCGCGCGCAGCCAGGTCGCCGGGCTGGAAGCACAGCAGAAGCAGGCTGCCGCCGAAGCCAGCCGCCTGCAGGCACTGGTCGGGCAGCAGCTGGTGTCGCGCTCGCAGTACGACCAGGCCGTGGCCCAGCGCGACAGCCTGCGTGCACAGCTGGACACCGCACAGCGCAACGTCAAGGTTGCCAACGACCAGCTGGCCATCGCCGACCTGGGCGTGGACAACAACATCGTGCGCGCGCCGTTCTCCGGCGTGGTCACCGCCAAGGCAGCGCAACCGGGTGAAATCGTCTCGCCGCTGTCGGCCGGCGGCGGTTTCACCCGTACCGGCATCGGCACCATCGTCGACATGGACTCGCTGGAGATCGAAGTCGAGGTCGGCGAGGCCTTCATCGGCCGCGTGCAGCCGAAGATGCCGGTGGAAGCCACGCTCAACGCCTATCCGGAATGGAAGATTCCCGGCGAGGTGATCGCCATCATCCCCACCGCCGACCGCGGCAAGGCCACGGTGAAGGTGCGCGTGGCACTGAAGGTGAAAGACCCGCGCATCGTGCCGGAGATGGGCGTGCGGGTCAGCTTCCTGGAACAGGCGCAGCCGCAGGCGGCCGCCAAGCCGCAGGGCGTGCGCGTGCCGGCGGGCGCCGTGGTGCAGCGCGAGGGCGCCTCGGTGGCCTTTGTGCTGGGTGACGAGAGCCGCGTGCAGCAGCGCACGGTCGAGGCCGGCCAGGCGATGGGCAAGGACCGCCAGATCCTCAAGGGCGTGAACGCAGGTGAATCGGTGGTGGTGAACCCGCCGGACACCCTGCGCGATGGCGCCAAGGTGCAACAGAAACAAGCCCAGTAACGGCCTGGCGCCTGCGGGCGCCGCCGGCAACACCGCTTGACGCACGCCTGCGGCCATCGCGGGTGCGCTTCCCCGTTTCCCGCCTTCCGTGGAGAACCACCCATGTCGACCCTGGTTTCACTGCGCAACATCACCAAGACCTACCAGCGTGGCCCCGAGAAAGTGCAGGTGCTGCACGGCATCGACCTGGACATCGCCAGCGGCGACTTCGTCGCACTGATGGGCCCGTCCGGCTCGGGCAAGACCACCCTGCTCAACCTGATCGGTGGCCTGGACAATCCCAGCGGCGGCGAGATCAGCATCGAAGGCGAGCGCATCGACCAGATGAGCGGCGGCCAGCTGTCGACCTGGCGCAGCCACCACGTCGGCTTCGTGTTCCAGTTCTACAACCTGATGCCGATGCTGACCGCGCAGAAGAACGTGGAACTGCCGTTGCTGCTGACCCACCTCAATGCCGCGCAGCGCCGCCGCAATGCGGAGATCGCGCTGACCCTGGTCGGCCTGGCCGACCGCCGCAGCCACCGCCCGAATGAACTGTCCGGCGGCCAGCAGCAGCGGGTGGCGATCGCCCGCGCGATCGTCTCCGACCCGACCTTCCTGATCTGCGACGAACCTACCGGCGATCTTGACCGCCAATCGGCCGAGGAGATCCTTGGCCTGCTGCAGCAGCTCAACCGCGAACACGGCAAGACCATCATCATGGTCACCCATGACCCGAAGGCCGCCGAGTACGCCACGCACACAGTGCACCTGGACAAGGGCGAGCTGGCCGAAGCGCCGCTGGCCCACTGACGGAGGCCACGGCGATGAAATACTTCTCGTTGGTGTGGGCGCAGCTGTTCCGCAGCCGTACCCGCACGTTGTTGACCCTGCTCTCCGTGGTGGCCGCGTTCCTGCTGTTCGGCATGCTCGATTCGGTGCGCGTGGCATTCACCTCCGGCGGCAGCGTGGAAGGCGCCAACCGGCTGGTCGTGGCTTCGCGGCTGTCGATCACCCAGTCGCTGCCGATCCGCCTGGAGGCGCAGGTGCGGCAGGTTGCCGGCGTGCGCGACGTGGCCTATGGCATGTGGTTCGGCGGCATCTACCAGGACCCGAAGAACTTCTTCCCGAACTTCTCGGTGTCACCCAACTACTTCGATGTCTACCGCGAGCTGCAGATCGACCCGGCACAGCTGGAAGACTGGAAGCAGACCCGCACCGGTGCCATCGTCGGCGAAACCCTGGCCAAGCAGTTCGGCTGGAAGATCGGCGACACCATCCCGCTGCAGGCAACGATCTTCCCGCGTGGCGGCAGCAACGACTGGCCGTTGGTGCTCAAGGGCATCTACCGCTCCAAGGACCGTGCGCTGGCCGCCAACGAAGAACGCCAGTTGATGATGAACTGGAAGTACTTCGATGAATCCAACGACTACATCAAGAACCAGGTGAGCTGGTACACGGTGACGCTGGACAACCCGGACCACTCCTCGCGGGTGGCGCAGGCGATCGACGCGATTTCGGCCAACTCCGACCACGAGACCAAGACCCAGACCGAATCGGCGTTCCAGCAGGCCTTCGTCAAGCAGTTCGCGGATATCGGCATGATCGTCACCTCGATCATGGGCGCGGTGTTCTTCACCCTGCTGCTGTTGACCGGCAACACCATGGCGCAGGCCGTGCGCGAGCGCGTGCCCGAACTGGCCACGTTGAAGACGCTGGGCTTCAAGGACAGCACCGTGCTGACCCTGGTGATGGTGGAGTCGGTGCTGCTGATCGGCCTGGGCGGCCTGATCGGCATGGGCCTGGCCGCCCTGATCCTGCCGGCGATCGGGCCGAAGAGCATGGGCATGCTGCCGCCGCACGTGCCGACGCCGACCTGGCTGATGGGGCTGGGCCTGATCGTGGTGATCGGCATCATCGTCGGCCTGTTGCCGGCGCTGCGTGCCAAGCGCCTGAAGATCGTCGACGCACTGGCCGGCCGCTGAGGAGAACACAGACATGTTCAAGAGCAAACTCAAGAAGTGGCTGGGCAACGGCGTGACGGTCCTGCTGCTGGTGATCGGCCTGGTGCTGTGGATCAGCCTGCCGTGGATCGGCGTGCTGGCCGTGGCCGTGCTGGTGGCACTGTGGCTGCTGCTGACCCGCGGTGGGCGACTGGCGCTGGCCGCCACCCGCATCGGCGTGGCCAGCCTGCCGCAGCGCTGGGGCGCGTCCTCGGTGATCGTGGTCGGCATCGCCGGCGTGGTCGGCGTGCTGGTGGCGATGCTGGCGATGGGCGAAGGCTTCCAGGCCACGCTCAACAACACCGGCGATGACACCACCGCTATCGTGCTGCGCGGTGGCTCGCAGGCCGAGACCAACTCGGTGATCACCCGCGAGCAGGTACCGATGCTGTCCACCCTGCCCGGCATCAGCCGCGATGCGCAGGGCCGGCCGCTGCTCTCGCCGGAGCTGTCGCAGGTGGTCAACCTGGTGTCCAAGTCCGATGGCACCGACGTCAACGCGCAGTTCCGCGGCGTGGGCCCGCAGGCGTGGGCGGTGCATGACAAGGTCAAGATCGTTGAGGGCCGCAAGTTCGCCACCGGCCTGCGCGAGATCGTGGTTGGCCAGGGCGCCAAGGGCCAGTTCCGCGACATGGAGGTCGGCAAGACGCTGACCCTGGGCAACCAGACCTGGACCGTGGTGGGTGTGTTCGCCACCGGTGACGCGCATGATTCAGAACTGTGGACCGACGCCGATACGCTGGCCACCACCTACCAGCGCAGTGCCTGGCAGTCGATCAGCGTGCGCACCGAGGGCAAGGCCGGCTTCGAGCAGTTCAAGACGGCCGTCGCCGCCGACCCGCGCCTGAAGCTGGACGTGGAAACCACCCGCGTCTACTACAGCAAGCAGGGCGGCGGGCTGACCAAGCTGATCGACATCCTCGGCAAGGTGATCGGCACCATCATGGCGGTGGGTGCGGTGTTCGGCGCACTCAACACCATGTACGCGGCAGTGGCCACGCGCGCGCGCGAAATCGCCACCATGCGCGCGATCGGCTTCCGCGGACTGCCGGTGGTGACGGCGGTGATGCTGGAGACGATGCTGCTGGCCCTGCTCGGCGGCCTGCTCGGTTGCGCTGTGGCGTGGCTGCTGTTCAATGGCTACAGCGTGTCCACCATCGGCAGTAACTTCAGCGCAGTGGTGTTCAAGTTCCACGTATCGCCGGAACTGCTGTGGACCGGCCTGAAATGGGCATTGGGCATCGGCCTGGTCGGCGGCCTGTTCCCGGCACTGCGCGCAGCACGTTTGCCGATCACCACGGCGCTGCGCGAAACCTGAGCATCACGCAGCGACAGACTGCGCATCACGCAGGGGGACGGAGCGAAGGCTTCGTCCCTTTTTCGTTCCTGGACTCAGGAATCCACCGCTGCAGCATCGGATGGCGGGCGCCGCTGGGCCAGATGCTGGCGAAGCGCCTCCTCCGGCGCGCACGCAGTGCCCAACGCGTGCTGCTCGCCCGTATGCCGGTCGACGAAGATCGGTCCATTGCCGGCCAGCGCATCCGAGATCTCGCCGGATTGCAGGTAGCGCAGCGACTGGAAACCGAACAGCCAGCCTTCGACCACTTCATGCTCGTGCGTGATGGCAACCGGCTCATCGTCGCTGGCAAGTGCAGCCTCCACGCGGCGGCGTGCTTCTTCGAGCTGGATCATTCCTTCATCTCCTGCCTTCGACGAAATCGCGAAGAGCATTTCATGCACGCAGGCGCATCACAACTGAAGATGCACCTGCGCATGGCCGCGCACTGCGACGTGTTGTCGCAACCGCTCAAGCATGCCGGGTTTGTGCCGCTATCGATGCCTCTGCCCATCGCAAACGCAGCGCGCGTGACGCTGCGCACAGCGCAGCTGTGGATTGTTGGTTGCGATTCATTTTCGCGCACTTCCAGCGGCACCGAGACAAACAGTTACGAATGGAAACATTCTAGAATCGCGCCCCCCACGTTGGTTTGCAGCACCCCACGCGCCCATAGAACGGGCGCTTGTTTTTACTGAAACACGAGATTTCACGGATGTCCCTGAAAACCAATCCGCTGCGCAACGCGATCGTCATCGCGCTGGCCGCCAGCTGCACCACCCCCGCCTTCGCACAGAGCGCCGGCGATACCCCGACCAACCTCGACCGCATCGAAATCACCGGCTCGCGCATCCGCCAGGCCAGTGTCGAAACCGCACAACCGGTGGTCGCGCTCAACCGCGCCGAGATCGAGAAGAAGGGCTACGTCAACGTCGCCGACATCCTGCAGGACATTCCTGCCGCCGGTGCGCCGAGCATGAGCCGCGCCTCGTCGCTGACCTCTTCGCGCGATTTCGGCGGCATGTACGTCAGCCTGCGCAACCTGGGCCCGGAACGCAGCCTGGTGCTGATCGACGGCCGCCGCATGGGCGTCAGCGCCGGCGGTTACTCCGACCTGGCCTCGATCCCGTCGTCCATCGTCGAGCGTGTGGAAGTGCTGACCGACGGCGCCTCCGCGCTGTACGGCTCCGATGCCATCGCCGGTGTGGTCAACATCATCACCCGCAAGAATTTCGATGGTGGCGAAGCCAGCGTCTATGTCGGCCAGTACGGCCAGGGTGACGGCCAGAAGCGCGCCTACAGCGCGACCTTCGGCAAGACCTTCGAGCGCGGCTGGTTCAGCGTGGGCGCCGAGCGCACCAAGGAAGACGAAGTGCTGGGCAAGGACCGCGAGTTCAGCCGTTACACCAACGGTCCGCGCCACCCGAACGATGGCCTCAACGGCAACACCCCGTGGGGCTACGTCACCGTCGGCGGCAAGAACCTGACCGTGGGCCCGGGCGGCGACCCGAGCAGGGCCGGCAACTTCCATGCGCCGGACCCGGCCGATGGTGCCAACACCAAGTCGAACATGAGCCTGCTGACCGGCCTGGAGCGTACCTCGGTGTTCGCCAACGGTGGCTTCTCGATCACCGACAACCTGCGCATCGTCGCCGACGCGCTGTACAGCAAGCGCGAATCGACCAAGCACCTGGCCGGTTACCCGTACTCGGTCAGCGCCGCACAGGCCCGCAATGGCAGCCGTGCCGCCCTGTCCAAGGACAGCGCGTTCAACCTGTGGGGCCAGGACGCGCTGTTCGCGCACCGCACCGAGGAACTACCGCGCGGCACCGAGAACAACCTGGAAACCAAGCGCGCCAGCATCGGCCTGGAAGGCAGCTTCGAAACCGGTTCGCGGTACTGGGACTGGAACGTCAACTACATGTACAACCGCAACGAAGGCGAGCGCATCGGTACCGGCAGCATGTACCAGCCGCACGTCAACCTGGCCGTCGGCCCGTCCTTCATGGACGGCAGCGTGGCCCGCTGCGGTGCGCCGGGCGCGGTGATCGCCGGCTGCGTGCCGTGGAACCCGGCTGCCCCGATGGGTTACACCGGCCCGGGCTCGCTGAGCAACCAGGACGTGCAGGACTACCTGTTCACCCGCTTCGTCGACAAGATGCAGAGCACCACCAAGGTCGCCAGCGGCAACATCTCCGGTTCGCTGTTCACCCTGCCGGCCGGCGACATCCTGGCCGCGATGGGCTTCGAGCACCGCAGCGAAGAAGCCAGCTACACGCCGGACGTGATGGTGCAGAAGGGCGAGATCGCCGGCACCAGCGGCCAGCCGACCCGCGGCAACTACTCGCTCAACGAGGTCTACCTGGAGCTGCAGGTGCCGCTGCTGGCCGACCTGCCGTTCGCCCGCGAACTGTCGCTGGACGTGGCCGGTCGCTACTCGGACTACAACAACTTCGGTTCCACCACCAACAGCAAGTTCGGCCTGAAGTGGAAGCCGATCGACAGCCTGCTGTTGCGCGCCACCTACGGCACCGGCTTCCGTGCGCCAACCGTAGATGACCTTTACGGCGGCACCGTCAGCAGCCGCGACTCGTTCACCGACCCGTGCGATACCTCCTTCGGTACCGCCGCCAGCAGCCCGGCCGTTGCTGCCCGTTGCCAGGCGCTGAAGGTGCCGGCCAACTTCCGCCAGCTCAACAGCGATGGCAGCGTGGCCACCAGGCCCGGCCAGCAGGCCACCACCGATTTCAGCTCGGGTTCCAACCCGGACCTGAAGCCGGAAACCGCCAAGACCTGGACCGTGGGCCTGGTCTACAGCCCGGACTTCGTGCAGGGCCTGGACGTCAGCCTGGACTGGTGGAAGATCCGCATCGACAACGCCATCGTCGGTGAGTCGGCCACCAACATCCTGGAACAGTGCTACGTGCAGGGTTCGGATGCCGCCTGCGGCCGCTTCACCCGTGGCAGCAACGGCCAGGTCAACGCGCTGGACCGCTCGCTGGTCAACGCGGGCTACCGCGAAACCGCCGGCTATGACATCAACGTGCGCTACCGCCTGCCGGACACCGCGTTCGGCAAGTTCGCCGTCAACTGGAACACCACCTACACCGACTACCTGGAGCAGCGCAACGACAGCGCCGCCACCACCCCGGTGGAACAGCGTACCGGTTGGGCGGGTGACTTCCGCGTGCGCTCCACCTTCAACCTGGATTGGCAGTACGGCGACCTCGGCATCGGCTGGACCGCACGCTACTACTCCAGCATGAAGGAGAAGTGCTCGTACATGGACGAGTGCAACATGCCGGGCTTCAGCTCGTCGTACACCAGCGCGTCGCCGACCAACAAGGTGGGCTCCAACACCTTCCACGACCTGCAGGTGCGTTACAGCCTGCCGTGGGATGGCACCGTGTCGCTGGGCGTGAACAACGTGTTCAACCACCAGGGTCCGATCATGTACAGCCAGCCGAACAGCAGCTTCACCTACTACGGTGGCTTCGACATCGGCCGCTTCATGTACATGAAGTACCAGCAGCGCTTCTAAGCCTGCAACCGCGTTCCCACCACGGCCATCCCTCTCTCCTGGCCGTGGATGGAAGCAGAACGGCGCCCCTCGGGGCGCCGTTCTTTTTTCCAGGAAGCGGGGTCGGATCCGGTCAGCGCCTCGCGGCGCGCATCGTGCGGATGTTGTCGCCGACGAACAGCACCAGGCCGGCCCAGATCGCGGCAAAGCCGATCGCCTTGGCGGTGTCGAACGCTTCATGGAAGAAGAACACACCCAGCAGCAGCTGCAGGCTCGGCGCGATGTACTGCAGGATGCCGACCAGCGACAGCGGAATGCGCTTCACACCGTAGGCGAAGCCGATCAGCGGCACGGCGGTCACTGCGCCGCCGAAGATCAGCAGCAGGTCGTTGCGCCAGCCCCAGCCATGGAAGAACGCACCGCCATGGCCGTTTTCCGCCCAGATCGCGAAGGCCAGCGCCGGCAGGAACAGGTACAGGCTTTCCACGCCCAGGCCGGCCACCGGGTCGACCGAAACCAGCTTGCGCAGCAGGCCGTACAGGCCGAACGAACAGGCCAGGCCCAGCGCGATCCACGGCGGCGTGCCGGCGTCGATGGTCAGCCAGGCCACGCCCACCGCCGCCATCGCCACCGCCACCCACTGCAGCCGGCGCAGGCGTTCCTTCAGCACCAGCACACCCAGCAGCACGTTCACCAGCGGGTTGATGAAGTAGCCCAGGCTGGTCTCGATGACATGGCCGGCGTTGACCGCCCAGATGTACAGGCCCCAGTTGAAGGCGATGGTCAGGCTCGACACCAGCAGGATCGGCAGTGCGCGCGGCTGCGCGGCGATCTTCTGCCACCAGCCCAGGCGCGAGCTGATCAGCAGCCAGCCCAGCACCAGCACGGTGCTCCAGATGATGCGGTGCGCGATGATCTGGAACGACGGCACCTCATTGAGCAGGTGCCAGTACACCGGCACCAGGCCCCAGATCACGAAGGTGGACGCGGTGACCAGCAGGCCCCGGCGTTGTTCTTTCTCGTCCATGCTCATTTCTTTCTCGTCCTTGCCATCGTCAGCACCACCACACCCAGAAGAATCACCGCCATCGCCAGCAGGTCGCGCCAGCCGAAGCGTTCACCGTTGAGCAGTGCGCCCAGCAGCACCGCGATCACCGGATTGACGTACGCGTAGCTGCCCGCGAGCGCCGGGCGCACGTTCTGCAGCAGCCACACGTAGGCGGTGAAGGCGACGATGGAGCCGAACACGCACAGGTAGGCCATCGCCAGCAGGCCACCGGTATCGGGCAGCGTTGTCGGGCGCTCGCCCACCGCCAGGCCGATCAGCACCAGCAGCACACCGCCGCAGACCATCTGCCCGGCCGCGGTCATGAACGGGCCCGGCAGGTCCAGCCCGCGTGCCCACACCGAACCGAAGGCCCAGCCGATCGGCGCGATCAGCAGCAGCACCAGCCCGGTCGGCGAGGCGGTCAGGCTGCTGCCGGCATTGAGCCAGACCACGCCGAGGAAGCCGATGGCGATGCCCAGCCACTCACCGCGGCTGGCATGCTGGCCGCGCAGCGCCGAGAACAGCGCCATCCACAGCGGCACCGAGGCCACCGCCGTGGCGGCCAGGCCCGAGGACACCTCGCGCTCGGCCAGCACCACCATGCCGTTGCCCAGCACCAGCATGGTCACGCCCATGATGACCAGGTTGCGCCATTGCCGCAGGGTCGGGTTCGGCAGCTTCCAGAACAGGCGCAGCGCCAGGAACATCAGGCCGCCGGCAATGATGAAGCGGCTGCCGGAGACCATCGTCAGCGGCAGTGCGCCGCCGTGCAGGGCCTTGGCGATGCCCAGGTAGGTCGAACCCCAGACCACGTAGACCAGCAGCAGTGCCAGCGCGACAAGGCCACCCCGGGGGGCAGCCGCAGACGAAGAGGGGGGAGCCGACATGACACACCAGGGAGCCGGGGGAAGGCGGATTCTAGGACGTTTTGAGTATGGTCCGGGACCCCATACGGTGGCACGCTGTCATCCATCCATGCACCCTGCTCTGGTCTGCTACCCCGTGTTGACGGTCGATGCAGTACCAAGAGGGCTGCCCGGCCGCGCCGCCCCAAGGCCGGGCGCCGTTTTCCCTGCGCACGGACGCGCCGCATCGAGGATTCCCACCCAGATGAGCACCACGTCCCAACCTGCTGTCCCCGCGAACGACCGCGCCGCCCTGCGGCGGTCGATCTCCAATACCCTCAAAGGCTCCGCCGGCAACCTGGTGGAGTGGTACGACGTCTACGTGTACTCGGTGTTCGCCGTGTACTTCGAATCGCAGTTCTTCTCGCCCGACGACAAGAACTCCACGATGTACGTGTGGGCGATCTTCGCGGCGACCTTCCTGATGCGCCCGATCGGCGCCTGGTTCTTCGGCCGCTTCGCCGACCGCCACGGCCGCCGCCTGGCGCTGACCGTCTCGGTCACGCTGATGGCGCTGTGCTCGTTCCTCATCGCCATCACCCCCACCGCCGCCAGCATCGGCATCTGGGCCGCGGTCATCCTGCTGTTCGCACGCCTGCTGCAGGGCTTCGCCACCGGCGGCGAGTACGGCGCCAGCGCCACCTACATGTCCGAGGCCGCCATTCCCGGCCGTCGCGGCTTCCTGTCGTCCTTCCACTACGTCACCCTGGTGGGCGGCCATGTACTGGCCCAGCTGACCCTGCTGGTGATGCTGACCTTCTGGGGCAAGCCGGAAATCTCCGAGTGGGGCTGGCGCATCGCCTTCGGCATCGGCGGCATCGCCGCAGTGGTGGTGTTCTGGCTGCGCCGGGGCATGGACGAATCGCTGTCGGAGTCGTCGATCGAGGCCGCGCGCGAGGGCAAGGCGCAGAAGTCCGGTTCGATGTACGAACTGTTCGTGCACCAGTGGCGGCCGCTGCTGCTGTGCTTCCTGATCACCGCTGGCGGCACCGTGGCCTTCTACACCTACTCGGTGAACGGCCCGAAGATGATCCAGAGCGCCTTCGCCGGCAACGACCCGATGACCGGCACCCTGATCAACCTGGGCGTGCTGGCCTTCCTGATGGTGCTGCAGCCGGTCGGCGGCTGGCTGTCGGACATCATCGGCCGCAAGACCCTGCTGGTGTTCTTCGGCGTCGGCGGCGTGCTGTACAGCTGGTACCTGATCACCCAGCTGCCGCACCAGCATGACGCCACCCTGGCCTTCCTGACCCTGGCCATGGCGTTCGTCATCCTCACCGGTTACACCTCCATCAACGCGGTGGTGAAGGCCGAACTGTTCCCCACCCACGTGCGTGCACTGGGCGTGGGCCTGGGCTATGCGCTGGCCAACTCGCTGTTCGGCGGCACCGCCCCGCTGTTGTACCAGGGCGCGCTGAAGACCGGCCACGTCGACTGGTTCGCCATCTACGTGACCGCGACGATCGCGGTATCGTTGGTGGTCTATGTGTTCTTCCTCACCAACAAGGGCCCGAACTGGCTCGACGGCACCCGCAAGTAAGCGCGTCGCCATGATCGCGGCCACCGGTGCACTGCCGGTGGCCGCAGCGTCCCCCGCCACGCCATTGATGTGGATCGCGGCGACGCTGTCCGCAGCCACGGCACTGGCCTGGCTGCTGCGCCGCCCCAGCGCGCAGGCCGCGTGGCCGCGCATCGGGTTCGGGATTGCCCTGCTGGTGTTCTGCGTCGCGCTGGCGCTGCAGCTGGCGGTGGACCTGGGCAGCGGCCACAGCTCGCTGCAGCTGCGCCTGCATCGCGGCATCAATGCAGGTCCGCCGGTGGGACTGCGCACGATGGTGGCGTGCTATCTGGCAGCGCTCGCCGCCAGTGGCTGGGGCGCATGGAAGCTGCTGCGCCGGCGCTGACGAACACCCGGTCGTGCCGGCCGCTGGCCGGAAACGCCACCTTCTTTCGGTAGTGCCGACCGCTGGCCGGCAACCTCATGAACCTCCGGAAAGCGCAGGGAATTGCCGGCCAGCGGCCGGCACGACCTCAGCGGCGGGCCGCTTCGCTCTTGTCGCGCGCGCCGCGGAACTCCGATTCCTTTTCCCACGTCGGCCAACGGCGGCTGTTGGCCAGCTCGGCGCCCAGGTCATAGACCAGCAGGGTATCGGCGGCGTGGCCACTCGGGTCCCAGCTCGGCGTCCACGCATCGCAGGCCTGGTGGTAGCAGTCGGCGAAGTACTTCTCGCGCAGCGCGCGGCCGGCTTCAACCCCACCGTCCAGCTTGTCCAGGCCCGGGCCGATGGTGATCGCCGGCACGCCCAGGCGGGCGAAGGCGAAGTGGTCGGCGCGGTAGAAGAAGCCAGCTTCCAGGTTCGGGTCCGGGCTGTAGCTGCGGCCACGGGCCTTGGCCACGCGTTCCAGGTCGCCTTCCAGCGACACCCGGCCCTTGCCCCACGACGCGATGTCGCGGGTCGGGCCATCCGGGCTGAACATCTCGATGTTCAGCACCGCGGCGGTCTTGTCCAGCGGCGCCAGCGGATGTGCGGCGTAGTAGCTGGCACCCAGCAGGCCCTTCTCTTCGGCGGTCAGTGCCACGAAGTACAGCGTGCGCTGCGGCTGCGGGCCGGCGGCGAATACGCGCCCCAGTTCCAGCACCGTGGCCACGCCGGTGGCGTTGTCGATCGCGCCACGGCGGATGCGGTCACCCTTGGCGTCGGCCTGGCCGATGCCGAACGCATCCCAGTGCGCGGAGAAGATCACCGCCTCGTCGGCGTGTTCACCACCGGGCAGCTTGGCCACCACGTTGCGGGTCACCACCTGCTCGCGCTTGAGCGCGAAATCCACGCTCAGCTTCGCGTTGTCCAGCGCCACCGGGCGGAAGTCGGCGCGCATCGCCTTGCGCTTCTCGGCATCGAAGTCGAGGCCGGCATCGGCGAAGATCGCCTCGGCCAGCTCGCGCTGCATCCAGCCACGCAGCGGCGTGTGCTGCGCCATCGCCTCGGCCTGGCCGCGCTCGATGTCGAACAGCGGCGAGGTGCCCGAGCTCTTCACCGTGGCCCAGCCATAGGCGGCCGGTGCGGTCTCGTGCACGATCAGCACGCCCTCGGCGCCACGGCGTGCGGCTTCCTCGAACTTGTAGGTCCAGCGGCCGTAGTAGGTCACCGCCTTGCCGTCGAACGCGCCCGGCGCATCGGCTTCGAAATCGGCGTCATTGATCAGCACGACGGCGATCTTGCCGTGCAGGTCCACGTCCTTGTAGTCATTCCAGTGGCGCTCCGGTGCGTCGATGCCGTAGCCGACGAACACCAGCGGCGCGTCCTTGATCTGCACGCGCTTGCGCGGCTGCAGGCTCTGCAGGGTCACGTCCACGCCATTGGCCAGCGCACGCTTGCCCTGCTTCAGCGACAGGCTGGCCTTGGCCGCGCCATCCAGCTGTGCGCGCACCAGCGGCACCGGCTGCACCCAGCTGCCGTCCACGCCGCCCGGCTGCAGGCCATAGCTGCGGAACTGCTCGATCAGGTACTGCACCGTGCGCTCTTCGCCCTGGGTGGCCGGCGCGCGGCCCTCGAATTCATCCGACGCCAGCACGCGCACGTGGCGCGACAGTGCCTGCGGATCGATGCCGCCGCCCGGCAGGTCGTTGGCCGCATGGGCCAGGCCGCCGACGAACAGGCAGGACGACAGCAGCAACACGCGCATCGGATTCACGGCAGTACCACGGCTAGCTTGGAAGTCACCAGAGTGTAACGTGGTCGTGACATCACGGCGCGGCTTGGGCCTGCGTCATCCACGCATGGCGCGGATCTACTGGCGGATGCGGTCCAGCCAGCAGGCCAGGCCCTGCGCGTTGAGCTCGATGTCCATCGCCAGCACATCGGTCACCGCCGCCTGGTCCAGTGCACAGCCGTGCTGCTGCGCGCGTTCCAGGTACAGCGCCTGCAGCGCGGCCAGCAGGCAGCGGTGGCGGTCCGGTCGGCCATCGCACTGGCGGCCGATGGCGGCCATCGCATCGATCTGCTCGAACAGGTCGCTGGCCAGCTTCTCCACCTGTTGCACGCGCCCATAGTGGGTCAGGTACATCGCCTGTGGCGCGTAATCGAGCATGCGCCGGATCGAGGCCTTCATCGCCTCCGGATCGAACTGCACCGGCGATGAGGTCGGGAAGATGAAAGCGCCCTGCGCGCTGTCCAGCTCGCGGTAGGAGATGCCGAACGTATCGCCGGTGAACCAGCTGCGGCTACGCGCATCCCACACGCAGTAGTGGTGCAGCGCATGGCCCGGCGTGTGCAGCAGCACCAGCTCGCGACCGACCAGATCGATGCGGTGGCCGTCTTCGGCCACCACCACACGCTGTTCGGGAATCGGTTCGATGCGGCCATAGCTGCGCGCGATCTCTTCGGCGCCATACACCGCCGTCGCACCGGCGATCAGCCGGGTCGGGTCGATCATGTGCGGCGCACCGCGCGGATGCAGCACCGCCTTCGCATTCGGCAACTGCTGCATCAGCAGGCCTGCACCGCCCGCATGATCCAGATGCACGTGGGTGAGCAGCAGCCAGTCCACCGCCTCCACGCCCAGGCCGGCGTCGGCCAGTGACTGCAGCATCGCCGGCACCGACAGGCCGGTGCCGCAGTCGACGAACGCGGCGCGGCCGTTTTCAACGATCAGGTAGGCCGCGTCGAAATCCGGGCGCTGGAAGCCGGTATCGATGGTGTGGATGCTGGGGTCGGCGGTCATCGGCACGCACCTGGCAGGATCGGGAACGGACCCCCATGGTAGGGGCGCAGGCGGCCCGCGTTCGATGCGGCTTTGGTCGGGTAGTGCCGGCCAGCGGCCGGCACTACCGATCAGACGGAGCGCAATGCGAACCGCGGCCGCAGCAGCAACGCCAGCACCAGCACCGCCAGGAACGCGCCGTAGGCGTACAGCACCGCCAGCACCTGCGGCCAGATCGGGCCGGCGCCGGGCTGCACCACGCCGATGCGGTAGCCCCACAGCATCGACACGATGCTCAGCGCGAACGCCAGTACCAGGGTGGTGCCATCGAACAGGCGCCGCCGCGCGGTGCGCGGCTGGCGCGGAAACAGCCAGTACAGGCTGCCCAGCAGCAGGAACCAGGGCAGGAACAGCAGCAGCGACAACCAGGCCATCGCAGACTCCATGTCATCGCGCCGGAGGCGCGCGGACATCATGCCATGGGTGGTGTGGCGTGTAGAGCCGAGCCCATGCTCGGCTGCTTTTCCATGCAGCCGAGCGTGGGCTCGGCTCTACAAGGGCGAGCAGATCAGGCCGCTTCGCGCAGCACGGCCAGGGCGGCCAGCACGGCGTCCACCTCGGCGTCCAGCTTGAACAGCTCGCTCTGCAGCTGGTCGCCCTGCTCGGCCTGCTTGATCACCGCGATCAGCTGGCCCGCATCGCGCGGCGAATCAAAGCCTTCGCTCTGGATCAGCAGCGTGCCATCACCGGCGGTCAGCTTGAAGTAGAAACGGCCATCCTTCTCGCGGTACTGCTTGAACAGCGGCGGTGCCACGCGGGCCACGCCGGCATCCTCGCTGGCGATGTCGCCCGCAGTGGACAGGTCGCGCAGGCCCACGGCATGGCGCAGCTCGTCCAGCAGCGGTGCCGCCAGCTGCTCGCGCAGCTGCTGGCCACGGCGCTTGAGCAGCGCTTCGATCTTCTCCGGCTCGGCCATCAGCGCGTTGTAGCGTTCGCGCAGCGGCGACAGCTCGCTGTCGATGCGCTCGAACAGCTGCTGCTTGGCATCGCCCCAGCTGATGCCGGCGGCGAATGCCTTGGCGAACTCCGCCGTCTGTTCCGGCGTGGCGAACGCCTGGTACATCTGGAACAGCGCCGAGCCCTCGGTGTCCTTCGGCTCACCCGGTGCGCGCGAGTCGGTCAGGATCGAGAACACCAGCTTCTTCAGCTCCTCGCGCGGCACGAACAGCGGAATGGTGTTGTGGTAGCTCTTGCTCATCTTGCGGCCATCGAGGCCCGCCAGCGTTGCCACCTGCTCGTCAATCACCACGTCCGGCAGCGGGAAGTACTCCTTGCCGTACACGTGGTTGAAGCGCTGGGCGAAATCACGCGCCATCTCGATGTGCTGGATCTGGTCACGACCCACCGGAACCTGGTTGGCCTTGAAGATCAGGATGTCGGCCGCCATCAGCACCGGGTACATGAACAGGCCGGCGCTGACGCCTGCGTCCTCGTCCACGCCTTCCTCGCGGTTCTTGTCCACCGCGGCCTTGTAGGCGTGCGCACGGTTGAGGATGCCCTTGCTGGCGATGGCGGTCAGGAACCACATCAGCTCGGTGGTCTCGCGGATGTCGCTCTGGCGGTAGAACCACACGTGTTCCGGGTCCAGGCCGCAGGCCAGCCAGCTGGCCGCGATCTCCAGGGTCGCGCGCTGGGTGCGCTGCGGGTCCTGCGACTTGATCAGGCTGTGCAGGTCGGCCAGGAAGAAGAAGCTCTCGATCCCCGGCGCGCGGCTGGCCGCGATGGCCGGACGGATGGCGCCAACGTAGTTGCCCAGGTGGGGCGTGCCGGAGGGGGTGATGCCGGTAAGGACTCGGGTCGTCATGACTGCGTGGGGTAACCTTCGATGAACGGGGCCAGTTTACCTTGCACGCCACCAACCCCGTCAGGGCCTGCGGTGCGTTCATTCACGCAACCCCGCTGGAGACGCCCGATGAAACGCCTGCTGCCCCTGCTGCTGATCCTGCCCCTGGCCGGCTTCCGCCCGGCTCCCATGCCGCCGCCGGTGTACGAGGGCGGCCCCGTGCGCATGGCCCTGGTCGACCGCGACCGCGGTACCGAACTGCGCAGCTACCCGGCCGAAGGCCAGCGCTGGGTGGCCGGCGAGCGCGGCCACCGCTATGCCGTGCGCCTGTACAACGACAGCCCGCGCCGGGTGCTGGTGGTGCTGTCGGTGGACGGCGTCAACGCCATCTCCGGCGAAGATGCCGATCCCTCGCAGACCGGCTACGTGCTCAACCCCGGCCAGCGCGCCGACATAACCGGCTGGCGCAAGAGCCAGGATGAAGTTGCGCAGTTCGTGTTCAGCAGCCCCAGCGGCAGCTATGCCAACCGCACCGGCCGCCCGGACAACATCGGCGTGGTGGGCGTGGCCGTGTTCGAGGAAGCGCGCCGCTGGCGCCCCGAGCCGATCCTGCGCCGTGGCCTGCCGCTGCCGGCCCCGGCGGCGGAAGCAGCGGCCGATGCCAGCGCCAGCCGCATCGAGGGCTACGCCAGCAAGTCGCAGGCGCCGGCGCTGGGTACCGGCCATGGTGCGCGCGAGCAGTCCTCGGTGCGCGACACCGACTTCGAACGCGCCAGCCGCAGCCCCGCACAGGTCCTGCAGCTGCGCTACGACAGCGCGCGCAACCTGCGTGCGCGCGGCATCCTGGTGGATTCGCCCTCGCGCCTGCCGCGTGAACCGCAGGCGTTCCCCAACCGCTACGTGCCGGACCCGCCGGCGCGCTGATCGTCCCGTCCAGACAGCACGACACCCGCAACCTCACGGTGCGGGCGTCGTGTTGTGGGGCAAACCGTGGTGCTTACTTGTAGTCCGGATAGTCCTTGCGCACGCTGTCTTCAAAATCCCGGACCTCCTTCTCGGCGCGGTCCTTGGCCCAGCCATAACGTTCCTGCAGGCGGCCAGCCAGATACTCGGCATTGCCTTCGGCCACATCGAAGTCGTCGTTGGTCAGATCGCCCCACTTGGCCTGGGCCTTGCCCTTCAGCTGCGACCACTTGCCGGAAATGATGTCTTTGTTCATTGCTGGGAGTCCTTGGTTGCAACGGCGTTCTTACCGTGGCTCCAGCTTCGCGCAGCGGCTGTTGAGTACCGGTCAACCGGCAATGAAATACATGCTCACCTGCTTGAATGGTTCACTCCGCTTCGACAGCCATGCGGCGAACAGCGCGCACGAAAAAGGCCGGGAAGATTCCCGGCCTTTTTCGCTTTCCAATCCGCGCCGGGCTCACTTGCCCTTGGCGGCGTCCTCAACCTTTTCACCGGCCTTCTGCACGTCCTTGCCGGCACCGGCAACGGTGTTGCAACCGGCCAGCAGGGCCACCGAGAACATCGACAACAGCATCAGGGCAACTACGCGCTTCATGGGCTTCTCCTTGGGTTCGCCGCTACACCGCTTCATTCGCGGATGGGATTCTTTTGCTCGGCGGGAGAAGGCCAACGCCCACCGCCGCCGCGTGAAGTGCAATCTGGCGGCAGGGGCGTGGAGCGGGTGTGAACGGATCGACGATCCGTTCAGGCCCGGCGCTCAGTCGCGCATCAGCGTGGACTTGCCGAACAGGCTTTCGACCAGGTCCACGGCCAGTTCGGCGGTGGCATTCTGCTTGTCCAACAAAGGGTTGAGCTCGACGATATCCAGCGACCCCATGCGCCCGGTGTCGGCGATCATCTCCATCACCAGCTGCGCCTCGCGGTAGTTCACCCCGCCTGGCACGGTGGTGCCCACGCCTGGGGCGATGCTCGGGTCGAGGAAGTCCACATCGAAGCTGACATGCAGGTGGGTGTTCTCGTCGATGCCGGCCAGCGCCGCTTCCACCGCGCGCTTCATGCCGTTCTCGTCGATGTAGCGCATGTCGTAGACATCCACCTTGTGGGTCTTGATCAGGCGCTTCTCTTCCGGGTCCACCGAACGGATGCCGATCTGGTGCATCTGTGCCGGGGTGATCGCCGGTACGGTGCCACCCAGGCGGGTCAGCGCGTCCGGGCCGAGGCCGCACAGGCAGGCCACCGGCATGCCGTGGATGTTGCCCGACGGGGTCACATCACTGGTGTTGAAATCCGAATGCGCATCCAGCCACAGCACGCGCAGGGTCTTGCCCTGCTCGCGGCACCAGCGCGCGACGGCGGTGATCGAACCGATGCCCAGGCAGTGGTCGCCGCCGAGCATGATCGGCATGCGGCCAGCCTGCAGTTCGGCGTAGCTGGCTTCCATCAGTGCATGGTTCCACGCCACCACTTCATCCAGATGGCGGTAGCCTTCCACCGGCGCGGTCCACGGGTTGCGCGGGCCATCCAGATTGCCCACGTCACGAACGTCCACACCACGCGCTTCCAGCGCCTCCGGCAGGCCCGCCACACGCAGCGCCTCCGGCCCCAGCCGTGCACCGCGATGGCCCGCACCGACATCGGTGGGAACGCCAATCAGGGATACGGAGATGAGATGGGCCATGGGTGCCTCCTGCGCGGAAAAGAAGCACAGTCTAGCCAGAGCTGTGTGACACCACTCGCGGCGGTGCAGCAGGCGGTGATCCAGATCACCGGGGCCACGCCGGCGTTCCTGGTCAGGCATCCCGGCACTTGTTCGTAAGGAATCCGGCCTTCCTTGACGCGCCTCACATCCAGGTCGGTATCGCCTCTTATCCACGGCCGCCATTGCTTGCACCCTGCATCGGCACCCCCAACGGTGCCTCTTCAATTCCCCGATAAAGGAAATCGACGCGCATGAAACATGTACTGAATGGATTTGCGGTACTGGCAATTGCCCTGGGCGGACTGTTTCCCACCGCTGCCAGTGCCTCCTCGCAACGCATCACGCATACGGTGACCTCCGATGCCTATGCGATGCAGACAGCGGGCGCACGCCAGGTGCTGGACTGGGTGGCGCAACGGGTAAAGCCGTCGTTCGCCCCACAGGGCTACGGCAACGTACAGGTGGAACGGCGTGCGTTCTCCGTAGGGCGCGCGTCTGCACGCTCGGATGAATCGATTCCCGGCAAGCTGCCGGAGCAGGGCATTCCCGGTGAGATCTACCGGGTGGAGAACCTGCTTCCCGATGGCTCCCTGCAGACGTGGGAATTCACCTGGGTAGAACCCTCATCCGGCCATGGCGGCGGCTGGGAAGTCACCGGGTACACCTACAAGAAGGGCAATGACCCGGTAAACCAGCAGTAACGAAACAGGGGCAACGCGCGCCGCATTGCCCCCTTCGAACACGCGGCCGACGGCGGATTCGTCCCCGCGGCATTTCAACCGCCGCGGCGGCGAACCGGCGTCAGGCTCTGCACCTGGCCGTTGTTGCGCATCATGCACAGGAAGCGGCCGTCGGGATAATCGATGATCAGTTCCTGGTAATCGTTGCCCACCGGCATCTGGGTCACCAACGTGCCCTGCGCGCCCTTGCGCATATTGCAGGAGCCCAGTGCGGTATCACCCGCCGGTGCGCTGTACGTCACCTTGGACACGTTGCGGAACACCGCGCGGCAACCGCCGTTCACCCATACCGAGTGCCGCGACAGGCCCCAGTTCCTGCCCTCTTCGCAGCGGGTGTGGCTCAGCTGGCGCACCACCTCCACGTTGCCGCGCGTATCCATGTCGCACGACACCTGCTGCTGGTCGGTGGATTCGCAGGTCACCTCGCGCGGCAGCGCCGCATCGTTGTCGTCATCGTGGCGACGGCGGTCGCGATGCTCTTCCCGCGCGGGCGTTCCGCTGGCACTGACCTGGCAGATGCCATTGGCGCCGCCACGGCCGGTGTAGCTGATCTGCGGCGTGCCGTCGTCGCTGCTGCTGACCGACAATGTGATGCCACTGTTGGCATCGCGTGCTTCGAAATAGCGGTCGTTGAAGCGTTTCAGCGTGGCCTCGCGGCCCTGCACGTAGACCGGGCCGCCTTCGTCGGCGTGCACGTCGATGCCGCCCGGGCAGCTGGCGTTGAAGAACGGCACCGCGGCCATGGCCGGGGCCACGAAGACGCTGGACAACAGTGCGGCGGTGAGCGGTAGGGCGTGGCGACGCATGATCGGATCCCGAAGGGGCCCGGGGTGGGCCTGTGGCGGCAGTATGCGACAGGGCGTGGCGGGCTTTCCGTGAGGAATATCAAGATCCGCACGGCGCGCGCTGTGGCTCTCAGGTCTGATAATGTGGCGTTGGCGCCTTGCCGAGCCTGTTAAGTCAGCTTTACTTCGCACGCCGAAGTGAGCCCTGTCACCACGAGGCCGCGGCCCTGATTGCCGAGGATCGCGGCACTGCGCGATATGTCGCCTCTGGCATTGCGATGCTCGAAACGGGCCAAAGGCGATAATTCATTTTTCCTCTCAGATCACCCGATGTCATCGAAACAAACGACTGGCAGGCGGTGATTTCGCGTGCGCATGATGAATTGCCACCTTCAGCGGGGTGGCCGGGATTTCCAACCCGAAGACTGAAAGCTGTATACGCTTGCCAGCCGGCGCCGTCTTCTCAAGAGCGGCGCCGGCTGGCAATCCGTTCGCCGATCGACGGCGGGCGGTGCGTGGGGGCCTCGTGCCCACCGGCTCATTCAGTCCCGGGATTGGAAACCACGTATCGCCCGCCACCCTTCTCCGGTGGCACCTCTGTTCCGCACGAGGATGCCCGCATGTCCAAGACCCATCACCCGTACCTGACAGCCACCCTGGGCGAGGCCGCCCTGCGCCTGCCGCCCGAACTGGCGCAGCCGTTGGAAGCCGCTTTTGCCGCTGCGAACGAGGCACCCGCGCCGATCAATCTTCCCGGCTGCCTGCAGCGCATCCGCGCCGGTGATGCCGCCGACGGACAGCCGTGGCAAGGGCCGGCCAGCACACCCGGCCAGGCCGTGGCCGCCGCTCGCCGGGATCGCGCCGCGGTGGGCCTGGTGTCGCTGCTGGAGCTGTACCACGCCGCCGAGCGTGTGCGCGTGGACGGGGAAGAGAAAGACGACATCGGCGATGGCACGCGCGAAGGGCTGATGCTGGCCTGCCGGGGGCTGGCGGAGTATGTGGCGTTGCAGGTGCGAGTGGAGTGAGTCCCTGCACTGGCACTCAAGCGTCTCATCGCAACTTTCCGTCTCCAATCCTGGAGGGAGGACCTACTGAAGTTGCATCGCGCTCATTGCGTTCTCTACCGCGGATTTCAGCTGCTGCGGCTCGTTAACGAACAGGGCCAGATAACGAGGAATCGGCTTGAAGGAAAGCAGACTCAGGTAAGTATCCCGACTCTCCAACTCCAGCATGATGTTGGGTGCGTCCAACGGAGAGACCACCGCCAGATCGCGGGGATCGAGCATCCTTGATCTCGCCCATGCCCGCAGATTCGACTGCAGCAGCGATACATCACGGATATTCTGTACGCGAATGTCCATACTGGATCTCCACCCCATCTGCACCCGCAGTCTCCTGCTTGACAGTCGATGGGAAGAACGTCCGACAGCGCGCCGATCCGAGACAATCCAGATCATTCCATAGAGGGTGAGATACGCAAGGACGACATGTAGCAACAAGCGCCTGTCATCCTCGATAAAGCAGTGCACTAGCAGGTGAGCAATGGGTACCTCCAGCAGCGCCAGGAGGATCATCAGAACGAATGCCCCGTGCTAGTCCACGGCCTTAGTGAAGCCAAACACCTGATCATCGCCATCGACGGGCGATCTCATCCATGCGAACTTCCCAAGGATCGAGCAATGCACCGCCCATTCGAGCCGCGCCAAGGCGAGTATCAGCCGGCGGCTGTCAGCCAACCAGCGCAGAGCAAAGCGGGCGAAGGACAGCCCGGACGCCTGCTTTCGAATCACCACACCGGTGAACAACAGGATCGCCATCGCCGCGTATTGTGAGGTCGCGTCGATGGCTTGCGTGACCCTTGCCCCAAGTAATACCAGAGCCACCAGAGAGAATCCTATGGGCCAGAATCTGGCTATGCGCTGGAGCATGGGTCATGCGGCCATCTCTTCATCAGCCATTCCGTAGTGGATACCGTACCTTCTTCCATGATTGATTCTATTTCGCTGCGCATTTAATTGCTTCAACATCCACCCTTCGCATTTCCGAAGACCCGCTCCTATGCGGCACAGCATCTCGATGTTGTGCAGAGCGAGTTGGCGTCTGCCAACAACAATGTGACGCTAGCTATCTCCGATCGGAAGATCAACAGAGAATCAGAAACGAGAGGGCAATTTGCAACATTCCTCATCCGCTGCTGTCTCTTCCATCGAGCATGCAACGACGTTTCGTGGACAGCTTCCGCTCTCACGAAAATCCGCGCTGGGCATGCAGCCGTGCAGCGAAGAGAGCGGCAATCAAGGCTCAACGATGCCCACTCAATGTGCACGCTAGAGCTCGCGGCGAAATGGGGTTGGTGTCAATGCTGCTGTTTCGGCACGTCAACGTCAGTACGCGCGCTCATGCGGCACTGGCATGCAGGCGCACACCCGGTGCACGGGTCACCTTCAGAATGATCGCAAAATCGGGGCTCCGCTTGCCGGACAGAACACGATAAAGGCTCTCCTGCGTCAGGCCCGCCTCACGCGCGACCATGCTCATCCCTTGAGCGCAGGCGATATCGCCGACGCCTTGCTGATGAACGCCGAATCGCCGTCACCTTCAGCGATTCAGGCGTCGCGATAGGCCACCATCTCCTATCGCTTCCGAAGGTGCTCGGCCGCATCAAATGCTGCAAGTTCGACTTTCTTCTTGATGGCCATGATGGGACAGCCCCAGTACTTCGGTTTTGAGTCGTTCCCTACAGCCAGCTCGATGCTCACAGGGCACCCGCGACTTCCCCAGCCTTCTCGATATCGCGCTGCTGCGACCCTTGTAGCTCCAAAGACGCTAGCGGCAAATAGCAATCCTGCGAGTGGTCTGATTGAAGAGCGTCGGCGCTTCTCGCCACTTTGGCTTGAAGTATTGACAGCAGAGTGTCGACTATGATTTCTCTGGATACGCCTATCGTGGTGAAGGCCGAGCTCGGCAAATGCATCGTCGACATTGCTGGCTTGGCGATCTGCTCGCGTAAGGCTAACAAACAAACGGAATTCCTCTTTCTGTCTCTTTAGAAGGAAATACCCCATGAAATGGAGCTTTCTGCATTTATTTTTACCTATGACCCTACTTCTCCCATTCGGCGCAAAAGCTGAGTGGATTTGCCGAATACAGTCAGGCGGCGTCTCTGTGGGCGGAGGCGATATGCATCAAGAACCCGACGTCGAAATATGCGATTGGGTGGACGGAGGAGGCGTGGGAGGCGGCGGCGGAGGGAACGGGGGCGGTGGAGGTGGAAATGGAAATGACTCGGGAGGCGGAATGTGCGCCATCATAATTGGCTCACGGCCAGACGACTGTCCGAACCCGATCCCCAAGCCATCCGGTCCATACTACGGGGAAGATGAGCTCCCAACGTCCGGACTGCCAGGCGGCCTCCTGTCCCTATCGTCGATGAGGATGGTGAACTCATTCGCGAAGGGCATTGCCTCTTGGCAGGACATCAACATCACTGCCTCGGATAGCGCCAGACAGCGAATGTATAACGCGCTATCGGAACACACGCGCGACATTGCAGACGGAGTCAGCCTGACTATTGCAAACACTAGATTTAGAGGAGAACTCGCACTCTCATGCCAAGAGCAGAGCAATGCTTCTAATTCATATCGCGTAGGCATAACCCCCACAAAGGCTGAGCTCTACTGCTTTGAAGCCATGAAGGCCTTTGATGCTGAAGCAGGTGACCACTTAAACTTCGTGCAGTGGTTTATTGACTTCACGAAAAGCAGTGGAATTCCGCTCGAGGCCTACATTCCCTACGGGGTGGTAGAACTGACAGAGGCAAATAACTCCATTGGTGCAAAGTGGCGGGCTATCACTAAGGGAGCAAGCTGCTCCTCGTGGTGGGTTGCCTTGCAAGCGAACGGCTGCGGAGCGAACTGATGAAATCGAAAATATTCTACTCGGGATTGCTACTGGCCACCTTGCTCGGCGGATGCTCCAAGGATACCGAGCAGACAGCCTCCCCCGATTCCACAGTTGCAACCAGATCGGCGACAGAGGAAAGCCTGGAGATCAGAACGCCCCCCACTTCACCGCGCCCAGCCATATCGCCGGCGAAGGAAGACCTTTCGGCGTACATATGCAGGAAAGATTGCTTCACAACTGGGCCGCTGGAGGCGAAGTCAGAGGCTGAAGCAGCATGGATGGTAAAGCATAAATATCCGACTCAGATAGAAATAGATCGCCTTGGCGCGATGTCGCTATCCGAACTGGAACACGAATACAAAGCAGGAAACCCGACCGCAGCAGTTGTACTCGGAAAGAAGATATCTCTGGAGAGAAATTTCTTCGAAGGGCAGGCAATTCTTCGAGATCAGACGATGTCTGGAAATACTTACGCATTCTATGCAATGTCAGACTCGTATCTTGAGAAGAGTCAGCCAAACCTGGTCGAAGGCATCGCCTTTCTTCGAATTGCCTATCTACTTGGTGATTACAAAGCTGCACGGGAGATTGGCAATTTAGGACTGACCTCGGTGGAGGTTGCCGCTGGGGATGCGCGCGCCTTGCGACTTCTCAGTCTCTTTGCCGCAGGCCAGCAGCCGGATCCACGCCCGGAAGAATGAAGGGGCAGTGACACCCCCAGAAGGTTCGCTGATTTTCCGGCAATTTTCCCGGCAGACACAGAAAAGGCCAGCGCACCGCGCTGGCCTTTTCATTGAAAGCCCTGTTTTTAAGGCGTTTCAGCGCTTCCCGAGTGGTGCCGCTTATCCGAATCGAACGGATGACCTACTGTTTACAAGACAGTTGCTCTACCAACTGAGCTAAAGCGGCATGGGTGGTGCACCGGCGGCAGCGCCGCGGTCCGGGGATTCTAGCGCAACCGCGTGCATTCCAGCGACCGGCTCTGTGCCGCCCCGCTGCGCTGCTGGGCCTGGGCTGGCTGCGTGCCCGCCGCCAGCTGCCCTTCCAGCCACCACTGGCCGGCGTCGCCGCTGGCGACCAGGCGCGGCTGGAAGCCGGCGGCCTGCACCGCCGCCATGCGCCGCTCGGCGCCTTCGCGGTTGCGGTACTGGCCCAGCGCCACGGCGTTGGCTTCCTCGCCCTGGCTGATGATGTAGTAGTCGCTCAGGCCGGCGGCGACGATGCGCTTCACCGTGGCCTGGGCTTCTTCGCGGCTGGCGGCGGCCGGCAGCATCACCCGGAAACGTGCGCTGCCGCTGGCAGCGGGCTGTTCGCGCAGGCGCACCTGACTGATGACGTTGCCGGCCTTGCCTTGCGCGCTGCTCGCGGCGGCGCGGTCGGCGAACGGGCCTAGCGCGATGCAGCGCGGCGGCTCGGCAGCCACGGGCGGGGTTACGGGTTTTTCCGGCACCGGGGCCGGTGCAGGCGGTGTTACCGGCTTGGCAGCGGCCGCAACCGGCGTAGCCTCAGCCACCTGCGGCTTGGCGACCTCCGGCTGGGCCGGCGTAGCTGGTGCAGACGTAGCAGCCACAGCCGTCTTCTCCACCGGTTCGCGCTCCACCAGCGGTGCGGTCGGGGCAGCGGCCGTCGCTTCGGCTGCGGCATTGGCATCCACACCACCGGGCACCCAGCGCAGCTCGGCCACACCGGCCGGTTGCGGCGGCGGCGCGGGCGGTTGCGGTGCATCGCGCAGCAGCCACCAGCAGGCGACGCCAAGATTGAGAATGGCCAGTACGACGATCAGGGCACGGGTCAGCATGCGCGGATACTAGCCTGCGGGCTGGTGCACCGCCCAGCGGGCGAGGCCATCCAGCACCAGTGATGGGTGGTAATCGGCGCCGGGCAGCAGCGGCATCAGCGCCGGTGCGCCGCCACCATGCACCAGCAGCGACGGTGCCACGCCCAGCAGCGTGTGCGCCTGCTGCGCGCTGCGTTCGATCAGCGCCACGGCCGCGCCGTCGCAGCCAGAGGCCAGCGCGTCGGCGGTGTCGTTGGCGAACTCGCTGTAGTCGCCGCCGGTCGCCGGCAGCTGCACCGCACGCGCGTGCAGCGCTTCGCGCATGGTGGTGGGCGATGCGGAAATGCGGCCCCCGTGGTGCTGGCCATCGGCGTCGAGCAGGTCAATCGTCAGTGCGGTGCCCACGCCGACCACCAGCACCGGGCGCTGCGCCTTGGCCGCAGCCAGCAGGGCCAGGAAGCGGTCGACGCCGAACTTTTCCGGCTTGGCATAGGCAATGCGCACGCCCGCGCATTCGGCGCTGGTGCGCACGACATGCACGTTCTCGAAGCGGCGCTGCAGCTGGTCCAGCATGGCGCTGGTCAGCGACGGTGCGGCCACGCTGGCCACGAACGCGGTGGTGCCGCTGGGCAGGCTGTGCGGCGGCTGCCCCGCCATGCCTTCGGCGCCATGCGCCCAGGCCTGCACGTCACCGGCACGATCTCCCTGCAACGGCGCGAACTTGAAGCGCGAGTTGCCCAGGTCGAACAACCAATCGCTCATGCTGCCCTCACGCTGACTTCGCCGGCGTGCAGCAGGCGTTCCTGGCCATCGATGCGCACGCGCAATGCGCCGTCATCGGCCAGGCCAAGCGCGGTTCCGTGCTGCCACTGCCCGTCCAGTTCCACGCGTACTTCGCGGCCGGCCAGCATGTCGAAGGCGGCGTAGCGCGGCAGGAATGGAGCGAGGCCTTCGCGATCGAATTCTTCCAGCGCCGGCAGCAGCCGCGTCAGCACGGCCGCAACGACCACGTTGCGGTCCACGGGCTTGCCGGCCAGCGTGTCCAGGTCCACCCACGGCTGGGTGATCTGCTCGGCGAACGACGGCGGCATGTGCGTGTTGATGCCGATGCCGATCACCGCGCGCGCCGGGCCGGCGTATTCGCCACCGCCTTCTGCGAGCAGGCCGACCAGCTTGCGCTTGCCATCGACAATCAGGTCGTTCGGCCACTTCAGCTGCGCCTGGGTGTAGCCCAGGTCGTGCAGCGCCTCGGCCACGGCGATGCCGGCCACCAGGCTCAGCCCGGCCAGGCGGCCGAGGCCACCGGAGTACAGGCGCAGCACCGACAGGTAGATATGCGCGGCCAGCGGCGAGGCCCAGGTACGGCCACGACGGCCACGGCCACCGGTCTGGCGTTCGGCCAGCAGGACGCTGACCCCGCGCTGGGGCGCGCTGCACCGCAGCAATTCGGCGTTGGTCGAATCCACCGTCCAGGCCACCTGCAGGTCGTGCAGCAGCGGCAGAACCCCGGCCGGCAGGCCGGCGCGGATCGCGTCCGGGTCCAGCAGATCGACCGGGCGGGTCAGGCCATAGCCTTCGCCGGCGCGGCCCTCGACGTCCACACCGGCGGCCCTAAGCCCTTGAATACGCTTCCAAATCGCCGCCCGGGTCTGGCCCAGCTCACGGGCCAGGGCGTCGCCGGACAGGCGACCGGCAGCGAGTTTGGCCAGCAATTGGCGATCGTCCACGGCAGCTTCCACGAAGTCAGGAAGGAATTATGCGGGAAAGCCGCCAGCGACGCCCGCCACGCTGGGTTCCGCGGGGGCTTCCAACGGGGCGCCGGGTTCGGGCTAGAATCGGGAACTCACCCTCCCTTAACGTGGATGTCGTCAATGCGCCGTTATGCCCATTGCCTGATCCTGCTGATGATGCCCTTCGCGGCGTCTGCCACAGCAGCGCTGGACGACAGCCGCGGCGCCTGCGTGTCGTCCAACGGTGATGCCGCCTCGCAGCGCGCGCCGACCGCGACCGCCTCGGCCGCCACCACCAAGCCGGCGGCGGTGCGCCCGGCCGCCAGCAGTGCCACCAGCACCGGCGGCGGTGGCAGCGACGATGACGTGCTGCAACGCATCCGTGCGCCGAAGTGGCACAGCTACCTGCCGGGAATGTTCCGCTGATCAAGTCGTTGCTGCAGTGGCTGCGGCCCGCGCCGCGGCCGATCGACGATGCACTTTGGGAAGACGCCTGCCGCCGCGCGGCCTGGCTGCATGGCCTGGACGACGAACGCCGCGCACGCCTGCGCGTACTGGCCACGCGCTTCCTGCACGAGAAGACCATCACCCCGATCGGCGAGCTGCAGCTGCAGGCCGGCGACGGCGTGCTGCTGGCCGCGCTGTGCTGCCTGCCGCTGCTGGCGTTCGGCGAGGTGGGGCTGGAAGGCTGGTCGCAGCTGATCGTCTACCCCGATGCGTTCCGCGTGCACCGCAGCCACATGGATGCGGCCGGCGTGCTGCACGAGTGGGATGACGAGCTGATCGGCGAGTCGTGGGACAGCGGTCCGTTGATCCTGTCCTGGGCCGATGTGCAGGCCGACCTGGCCGCCCCCCACGAGGGTTACTGCGTGGCGGTGCACGAGATGGTGCACAAGCTGGATGCGCTGGATGGCGCGATGGACGGCACCCCGCCGCTGCCGCGCGAATGGCAGCGCGAATGGGCGGGCATTTTCCAGCGCGCCTACGATGCCTTCTGTGCGCAGGTGGATGCGGGCGAAGAGACGCTGATCGATCCGTATGCGGCCGAGGCGCCGGAAGAGTTCTTCGCGGTGTCCAGCGAGTACCACTTCTCGGCGCCGGATATGCTGCAGCAGGCGTTGCCGGAGGTGGCCGCGCAGCTGCGACGGTTCTACGGCGAGCCGCCGAAGATCGCATTGCGGTAGTGCCGGCCGCTGGCCGGCAGCCTGACACTGCCACCGAAGATCATGAGGTTGCCGGCCAGCGGCCGGCACTACCGGAATACCCGCGCGTTGTTGCGCGAGGCGATGCCAGGCGGACGGGAACGCGCGCGATTTACGGCCCCGGCGGCAGGCGCACTTCGAAGCGGGCGCCGCCCAGTTCGGCCGAACGGCCCACAGTCAGTTCGCCGCGGTAATCCTTGATCAGGTCCTGCACGATCGACAGGCCGATGCCGTGGCCCTGCACGCGCTCGTCGCCACGCACGCCGCGCTGCAGCACCTTGCCGATGTCGTCCGGGGCAATGCCCGGGCCATCGTCGTCGACCGCCAGCAGCAGGCCGGCGCGGCGCGCGTTCGGGGCCGGCAGCGGCTGCGCGGTCAGCAGCACGCGGCGGTTGGCCCACTTGAAGGCGTTCTCCAGCAGGTTGCCGAGCAGTTCCTGCAGGTCGCCCGGTTCGCCGTGGAAGCGCGCCGCCGGGTCGATGTCGAATTCGCACAGCACGCCCTTGGAGGCGTAGACCTTTTCCAGGCCACGCACGATTTCCTCGGCATTGGACTCGATCGGCAGCGGCGCGGAGAACAGTTTGTGGCCGGACGAGGCCGCGCGTGCCAGCTGGTACGAGACCAGGTTGTTCATGCGCTGCAGCTGCACGTCCAGTTCCTCGCGCAGCGCGTTGTCGCCGGCGCCGCTGTCCATCTGCGTGCGCAGCACCGCGATCGGCGTCTTCAGGCTATGCGCCAGGTCGGCCAGGGTGTTGCGCTGGCGCTCGAGGTTCTCGCGCTCGCTTTCGATGAAGGCGTTGATGCTGTCGGTCAGCGGTTCCAGCTCGCGCGGGTGGCGCTCGCTCATGCGCTCGGTCTCGCCGCGCTGCACCTTGGTCAGCTCGGTGATCACGCGGCGCAGCGGGCGCAGGCTCCACTGCAGGATGACGGTCTGCAGCAGCAGCAGGATCAGGCCGATGCCGCCCAGGTAGAACCAGACGCGGCCACGGAATACGCGCAGCTGTGCACCCAGCGCGCGCGAGTCTTCCATCACATAGATGGTGTACGGGAACTCGGTGGCAGGGTCGGCGTCGGCGCCCCACACCAGGCCCAGGCCATAGCGGTAGACCGAGCCCTGGCTGCCATCGATCTGGATCATCGGCAGCGGGCCTTCGAACACTTCCTGGCGCGGTGCCAGCAGGCCGCCGCCCACGGTGGGCAGCATCGGGCCTTCGGCAGACATCGAATTGCCCTTGCCGTGCGGCATCACCACCTGCAGGTACAGGCCGCTGCCGGGCACATCGAAGCGCGAATCCGGCGGCTGCTCGCGGATGTACAGCGAGCGGTCGCGGGTGAAGTCGATGCCGGCCGCGTAGGACGTGGCGTAGTTCTTCAGGCGCTCACGCAGGTTCGCCTTCGCCGTATCGGCGAAGGCGGCGTCGAGCGCGTAACCGGCCAGGGCCAGGAACGCGACCAGGCCCACGGACGCGGCGAGCATCTGGCGCGCCTGCAGTGAGCGCGGCCGCCAGCGTCGGAAGAACCACAGACGGCCGGACATCGTGTTATCGCCAGGGTGAGCCGGCTCAGCCCTCGTTGCGCGGGATCGCGAAACGGTAGCCGCGACCGCGCACGGTCTCGATCGGCTTCAGTTCGCCATCCGGGTCCAGCTTCTTGCGCAGGCGGCCGATGAACACTTCCAGCACGTTCGAGTCGCGGTCGAAGTCCTGCTGGTAGATGTGCTCGGTGAGGTCGGCCTTGGAGACCAGTTCACCGGCATGCATCATCAGGTACTCCAGCACCTTGTACTCGTAGCTGGTCAGGTCGACATTGCTGC